>JAGANP010000086.1 GCA_017624175.1 Lachnospiraceae bacterium
AAAGGTCCCCACTGCTCGAACTTAGCCTTGCCTTCCACGATGGTCTCCAGGATACCCAGAGTATCTGCAGGCTTACACTTGGTGCCCATAAAGTCACCGGTATTTACGATGTAGCAGTCTACGTTCTTCTCTTCCACCAGCTTCTTGAACTTCTCATAGTCATTTACCAGAGGATAGGTTCTGAACGGGTTAGCATAAGGTACAATACGCAGTGCGTTCATATCGGTACCTGCAGCCACACGCTCTGCGGTGGAGGTCTTGGTAGCCAGAGTAGCGCCCATTACGGATGCTAGAGCTGCGCCCTTCAGCTTCACTACAGGAGGAATGGTGGGATCCTTCATGATCCAGAAGATTGCATTTACAGGTGCATCAATCTTATCCACACGGTTAGGGCTCCACAGCTTGGACTTGATGGCACGGCCGTTGCCGTTTCTGATGTCCTCGGTTACCAGCTGGATCTTGCCGTCCTCATCCAGATTTGCGGAACAGTTCTGAGCGGTCAGCAGATACTTGTTGTCAGGGCAGCCGGTAGGATAGTCTGCGGTCTTATCAAAATAGGTAGGCTCCAGTGCAACAGAAGCACAGGTATCGGTATTGATGATGAACGCATCGTCATGCAGCACCTTGATACCGCCGAATGCATCATACTTACCGTTATGCTTTGCATGGGTCAGAGTGGACTTTCCGGATCCGGACAGGCCGTATACGGAAGCAACGAACTTCTTGCCGCCCTCTAAGCTGTACTCTTTCTGTCCGCCGTGGCAGGATGCATAGCCGTTTCTGTTAGCCAGTGCCCATGCCATGGTCAGGGTTCCTTTCTTATGCTCACCGAAATACTTCATGCCCAGGATCGCTGCACAGTTCTCGTTGGTATCGAAGTAGCACAGAGTCAGAGGATCGCTTAAGCAGCTGTAATCCACGTCGGGAGCCTCTTCGGGAGTCCACTGAGGATTGGAGAAGATATAGATATCCGGCTCCTTGCCATCGCCTACGGGCTTGGACTCCTTATACATCTGTACATACTTGTCAGACATATACTGGAAATTCAGCATCCAGTTGTACAGGATATTCTCCTCTCCTTCGGGAATCAGCAGATGTGCCTTTACCATGAATTCAGGATCCAGACCGATGAAGCACTCTGCATGATACAGGGTCATCCAACGGGTTCTGTAGATGGCATCCATCACTACCTTGTCCAGCTTGGCAGCATCCACACCGGGCTCACCCTTGATCCGGCGGGCTGCAGCATAACGTCCGGTAACTGCGCCGTCATTGAACAGCAGCACCTTGGTATCTTTCTCCAGGCCCTGCTCCTCTGCCCGGTAAACAGGCATGTCGGTAACGATGGTACCCGGTGAATTCTTAGCCAGCTCATATGCCTCTCTTACTGTATTTACCTTTACTACATTGTTGCCGTAAAAAGCGGCCTCAATGATAGAACGGGTCTTACTGAAACCGGGCTTGCCAGCGCCGATTTCGTTAATCGGATAATAAGCTTTTGTTGACATAGTAATACGTCCTCCTTGTAATGTATTTTTACCGGCCCCGGATAACCGGAATGGCCGGTACAACCTCAATAGTCCTCTGTATTATCTCAAACCTTTATCTAAAAGTCAATAAAGCAGCCGAAAATTTAATACCGTTTTTATACTTTCTGTAACAGTTCAGCCATAACCTGCATGACAGACAGATCATGCTTGCATGAATCTGGCTGTTGTACAGGTTATGAGCTAAGCGCCCGATTATGAGCAAAGTTAGCTGCGAAGCAGCGGGAAAGCACCGCAGGGGCGGCTTTGCGAATGGTGCGGGCTGAACTGTTAGTTTTTCCCATTTTCCAGGATAACGGTGCTGTCCGCTCTCGTCTCCCGGCGCAGCCATTCGGCTTCTTCAGGCGTCAGATAAGGAGAAATTTTCTCATATACCTGCTTCTGATATCCGTATAAGAGTACCCGCTGCTCCTCGGTAAGATATTTCTCGTCGATGGCATCCATATCAATGGGTGCCCAGGTCAGGGTCTCAAAATGCATGAACTGTCCATACTCGTTCTTGACGTCATTTCTGGCCACCATGACATTTTCAATTCGGATTCCGTGGCTGTCCTGAATATATACACCGGGCTCGTTGGTGATATCCATACCCTCCTCAAAAGGCACTTCCACCATATTGCCGGTGAATTTCCAGCGCATATTCTGGGGGCCCTCATGTACATTCAGGATATACCCCACGCCGTGGCCGGTACCGCACTGATAGTCCAGGCCGATGTTCCACAGGCGCTGTCTGGCCAGAATATCCAGATTGCGTCCGGTACAGCCGTAGAGCCATCTGGCAGCCGTCAACTGCAGCATTGCCCCGGCCACCAGCGTGTAATGCATCTTCTGTTCCTCCGTCACGGGCCCCAGCACGATGGTACGGGTCACATCCGTGGTACCGCCCAGATACTGTCCGCCGCTGTCCACCAGCAGCATTCCCTCAGGCTTACACACCGCATAATTCTCCGGTGTGGGCTCATAGTGCATCATAGCGGCATTGGGGCCGTAAGCGGATATGGTGGGGAAAGACAGATCCAGGAACTCCGGGATGGCCCGGCGCAGCTGCTCCAGATAATCCGCAGCGCTGATCTCCGTGATCTCCGTTTTGCCGATATTGGTTTTTACCCAATAAATAAACTTGGTCAGGGCAACACTGTCTTTTAAGTAAATCTTCTCCATGTTGGCCAGCTCCACAGGATTCTTGACCGCCTTTAACAGCTCTGTGGGATTGGCAGCCTCCACCAGCTGCTGCTTCTCACTGATGGCCTTATACAGGGCATAGCTCACCTGTCTGCGGTCCACCAGCACCGTTCCGCCCTCGGGCAGGGCTTTCAGGAAGTCCACCACAGCCTCATAGGGATGGAGCTGTACCTGCTTTTGGGCCATATCCTCCCTGACCTGGTCGCTCAGCGCCTTGTCCTGAATAAACAGATGGGCCTCGTCCTCCGTAATATAGGCGTAAGACAGCGCCACCGGATTGCATTCCACATCACAGCCCCGGATATTAAACAGCCACATCAGATCGTCCAGCTTGCTCAGCAGGAAGCTCTTTGCCCCCTCCTGGGCCAGCTTTTTGCGCACATCCGCCAGCTTCTCTGCCGTACTGCGCCCGGCCACCTCCTCGGGCAGCACTTTCACCGGACCTGCGGGCAGGGGCGGCCTGTCCTCCCAGATACTGCCGGCAATATCCTGATCATAAGCAAAACGGATGCCCTTGTCTTTCAGGGCCTTTTCATAGCGCAGTCCCTCGCTGGTGGGCACCACTCTGCCGTCAAAGCCCAGGGTCTGTCCCTGCTGCATCTCCTGTTTCAGAAATTCTTCGATGGTGGGCACACCCTCCTGGAGCATCCGCATCAGCTCCACTGTGGTGCCCTCCAGTTCATGCTCCGCCTGGATAAAATACCGGCCGTCGGTCCACAGCGCTGCGCCGGTCTGCCACACCACCAGAGTACCGTTAGAGCCGGTAAACCCGCAGTAATGCTCCCGCACGGTAAAGTAGGCGTTCACATACTCGGAATTGTGAAAATCCGCCGTCGGGATCAGATAGTAGTCGATCCCCTCCTGCTGCAGCTTTTGCCGGAGTGCCTTAAGCCGCTCCTGAATCACTGAATTTTCCATAAATCTTCTCCTCCTGTTTTCCCATTCCGTATTCTATCAAACTTTCTGTTTTAATACCCCTCGGTCTCCTGCCCTTTTACCAGGCCCACCGCCCGGGAAGTCCCGATCCGGTCGCAGCCCAGCCGGATAAAGTCCTCCAGATCCTCCAGAGTGGACACGCCTCCGGCGGCCTTGATCTTCACCCCGGGCCCGATATGCTCCCGAAACAGCTGCACATCCTCCCGGGTAGCGCCGCCGGTACCGAAACCGGTAGAGGTCTTGATATAATCCGCCCCGGCAGCCGTCACAGCCCTGCACATGGCCACCTTTTCCTCCTGTGTCAGGTAACAGGTCTCAATGATGACTTTCAGGATATGCTCCCCACAGGCCGCTTTCACCTGACGGATCTCCTCCTCTGCCAGATCATAGCGCCCGTTTTTCACATCGGAGATATTGATGACCATATCCACCTCATCGCAGCCCTGGGCAATGGCTTCCCTGGCCTCACACACTTTCGCCGCAGTCACCTGATAGCCCAGCGGAAAACCGATAACCGTGCAGATGCGAAGCTGATCTCCATAGGTCTCACGGACCCGCTGCACATAGCAGGGAGGGATGCACACGCTGGCTGTGCGGTACCGGATCGCCTCCTGACACAGGGTCTGGATATCCTCCCAGGTGCAGAAAGCTTTCAGCTGGGTATGATCCACCTTGCTTAACATTGTCTGAACATCCATACGCTCCATATTTCCTTTCCCATGCATATTATATTCCTGTTTATTTTACCTCTTCTCTCTGCAAAAATCCATACCCTCCCACGAAAAAATCTCCCCCGTAGTCCTCCCCGGCACCGATGATTTTTCTCATTAAACATTGCGCCCTGCATATTTATACAGTCCCTATGATGATAAATTTAATAATTGTAAAAATATTCTAAAAAAACTCATTTTTACTTGCAATTCATACCGCCCCCGTGTTACAGTATAAGTATATTTCGTTATCTGTCATTTGCCGCTGAGTTTCAGATCTGAGAGCATCCGGTAATCTTATGACAGAAACATTTCTGCAGTAGGACGACACATCAAAAGCATTCCGTCCGTCTTAGAAAGGAGGATCCCCATGGATAACAACAGTTACTGCGAAATTACCCCTGAGATTTTAAAGCTTGCCGCTATGTCAGAAAAAGCCGGTATCATTGATACGGAGCTTTTTACAAAATATGAAGTCAAACGAGGACTGAGAGACTTAAACGGTAAAGGCGTATTGGCCGGGCTGACCAATATTTCCGATGTGCGTGCAACGGAGATTGTGGATGGCGTACCGGTTCCCGCCCATGGCCGCCTGTTCTACCGGGGCTACGATGTCAAAGATCTGGTGGCAGGCCTGCCGAAGGATCAGGCCTTTGGCTTTGAGGAGGCCACCTATCTGCTGCTGTTTGACAAGCTTCCCAATCACGAGGAGCTGGAAAGCTTCAAGCAGATGCTGGCTGGCTATCGTACTCTGCCCACCAGCTTTGTACGGGATATCATCATGAAAGCGCCCAGCAAGGATATGATGAATACGCTGGCCCGCAGTGTGCTGACCCTGTATTCCTATGACGACAGGGCGGATGATACCTCCCTGCCCAATGTGCTGCGCCAGTGCCTGCAGCTGATCAGCCTTTTCCCGCTGCTGAGCATCTATGGTTATCAGGCCTACAGCCACTACCATGACGGCAACAGCCTGTATATTCACCAGCCGGTGGCGGAGAAATCCACCGCAGAAAATATTCTGCATATCCTGCGCCCGGACAGCTCCTATACGCCGCTGGAGGCTAAGATTCTGGACATTGCTCTGATCCTACATATGGAGCACGGCGGAGGCAACAACTCCACCTTTACCACCCATGTGGTGACCTCCTCCCTGACCGACACCTATTCCGCCATCGCCGCAGCCATCGGCTCCTTAAAGGGCCCCCGTCACGGCGGCGCCAACATCAAGGTCGTGAAGATGTTCGAGGAGATGAAGCAGGAGGTTAAGGACTGGGCCGATGAGGAGGAAGTGGGCAATTACTTAAAGCGCCTGCTCCACAAGGATGCCTTTGACCATGCCGGGCTGATCTATGGCGTGGGGCATGCGGTCTACTCCAAGTCCGATCCCCGTGCTGTGATATTCAAAAGCTTTGTGGAAAAGCTGTCCCAGGAAAAAGGGCTGGAGAAGGAATTCGCCCTGTACTCCCTGGTAGAGCGGCTGGCACCCCAGATCATTGAAAAGGAACGTCAGATGTACAAGGGCGTCAGCATCAATGTGGACTTCTACTCCGGCTTCGTCTACAATATGCTGGGACTGCCGCTGGAGCTGTACACGCCCATCTTTGCCATTGCCCGTATCTCCGGCTGGAGCGCCCATCGCCTGGAGGAGCTGGCCAATAACGGCAAGATCATCCGTCCCGCATACAAGCCGATCTGCGAAGACCGGGAATATATACCCATGGACCGGCGTTAATGCTTCGGAAAACTGTCCTGTAAAAATGCAATGCTCCTTTCTGCGTATCCATTACCCAGAAAGGAGCATTTTTACGCCTCCTCCATCCGGTACCCCTCATACAGATCCGTGATCACCACACCGGGATCGTCGGCATAAATCACACCGTTTTCAAAGTAGATGCTGTAGATGCCTTTTTCTGCCCCCTCCTGCAGGGAAGTCCCATCAAAGCTGTCTGCAATATACACCGGCATCAGGGTCATCAGCACTCGGGCGCAGCTTTCCTCATAGCTGTAGCCCACCAGGTTATGCAGGGACGCCCTGCACAGCCCATCCCTCACATCCACATAGGGAAAACGGATCTCCCCGCTTTCCAGCTCATAATAATGCATGGTATCCAGACTGTTCATCGGGAAATCCCGCAGGAAGACCATGCTGACCGGCTGAGAATACTGCAGGGTTCCCGCCGGATAGATCACCTGTCCCTGCCGGTCAAACAGATTATAGGCATAGCCGGTCCCTCTCTGATCCAGATTGCGGGTAAAGCCGTCATAGCTGGACAGCATGCCCCTGGTAAAGCCCTGTTCCGCCAGAATATCTGCCGCATAGTCAATGATAAATGCATTGCGCATCCAGTAAAAATCCAGAAAGTCCGTGATTCCCTGCTCTTCCGCATACCGGGCGTAATCCTCGGACAGCACCAGACGCACCTGATTCTCCCCCAGCAGCTCCAGGCGGACAGAATCAGGATCCTGTGCAAAAGACGCCACCTCCTGATAGTATGCCGCTGCCTCCTGACTGACAAAGGGATCAAATTCCAGCGTCTGTTCATCCCCCTGGCAATAAAACAGATTGTTGTACTGCACATACACGGGCCCCAGATACAGTTCCCGCCTGCCGTACTCCTCCAGCAGCTGAAAAGCCTCATACAGCACCGGTTCCACCGTCAGCACCTCACCCGGATGATGGTTGATGGTATACAGATTGGTCACTCCCTCAAAGGAGGACTGGGTATGAAACAACTGATAGGCGTGGATCATGGTCTCCGTGTACAGATCCGTCAGCTGCCGGTATTCTGTCCTCACTGTCAGGCCGCTGCCTCCCACATCATACCGGAACACGAACTCTCCGCCGCAGTGGTCTTCCCCGGAGACACTGGCCGTAATCTCCTGCCAGCCCCCATCGCCTCCTCCGAGAAAGCTTAAGACTCCATAGACCAGCGCAGAAACACCGATCACCAGAAACACCACCGTCAGCACAATCCGCAGCCGGATATGCTTCTCTGATAGTTCTATCTTTTCCACCGGCTTCGGATGGGGAAGCTGCCGGTTATCCTTTCTCGTCGTTTTTCCCATAATATCCGATTTTTCTCCTTTTCTTCCACACGTTTTTCCGTAAAAAAATCTGACCGTACCGTCTACACAAAGCTCCTCCGGCAGCAGCTGCTTCCGTCCTCCCCCTATGTAGATACAGCACAGTCAGACTGCATCTGTTTTTATAATACCGTCTTAAATCACCGTCAGCAGCAGCAACAGCAGGAACAGCACCACAATGATCAGCAGGAACACCAGACCGGCAATGGCGGCTTTCTTACATGCCTTATAGTTGCGCATATAATTATGCTTCTTAAATACCTGTGCTGCGATCAGGCCGATAATGGGCAGCAGGAAAGCGGCGACCTTGTACCATACACTGCCGGTATCCTTAGCAGGGGGCAGCTTGATCTCCTCCGATACCCTGACCTCCTGGTGCTCAGGACGGACTTCACCGGGCTCCAGGATCTTGATGGGCTTGAGCGGCTCATTCTTCTCCCGGATCGCCTTATATTCTTCGATCTCTTTCTTATTGCCATATACATAATGATCATGGCCGATGCATACCAGCTCCGGCTGATCCTCGCTGTAATCATGGATCGAGGGATCATAAGTATAGAGCGCCTTATTCTTCTCCAGCTGCGGATCCGGAATCGGAATAGCGGAAATCAGGGAATGGGTATAGGGATGCAGCGGGAAACTGAACAGCTCCTCTGCCTCTGCCACCTCTACAATATTTCCCTTATAGATCACACCGATACGATCGGAAATAAACCGCACGATAGACAGGTCATGGGCAATAAAGAGATAGGTAACGCCTTTCTCCTTCTGGAATTTCTTCATCAGATTCAGCACCTGGGCACGGATGGATACATCCAGTGCGGAGATGGGCTCATCCGCCACTACCAGCTCCGGCTCCATGACCATGGCACGGGCCAGACCGATCCTCTGCCGCTGTCCGCCGGAGAACTCCTGGGGATAACGGGTCAAATGCTCGGGCAGCAGGCCAACCTCGTTGATCATGTTTTCCACCTTGCGCACACGATCCGCCTCGTTCTCGTACAGATGGAAATTGTACAGGCCTTCGGATACAATATAATCCACCGTTGCACGCTCATTCAGAGATGCCGCAGGATCCTGGAATACCATCTGAATATTTCGGATGACCTCCCGATCCAGCTTCTTGGATATCTTGCCGCTGATCTTCACACCCTTATACAGAATCTCACCTGCCGCACAGGGATTTACACGAATCACCGCTCTGCCGATGGTGGTCTTGCCGGATCCTGATTCTCCTACCAGGGAGAAAGTCTCCCCCTTATAGATATCAAAGGATGCGTTCTTCACCGCCCTGACAGCGCTGTCTCCCTTTCCGAAAGTGATGTCCACATTTTTAACCGACAATAAAATCTCTTTACCGTTTTCATCTACGGGACCGTGCTCCGGCAATATGGTAGTACGGGCCACTTTTTCCTGTTTTGACTTAGACACGATCTAAATCTCCTATCGTTTCCTAAATATTGAATGCTTTCACTAGTTTCTCATGAATATCTTTGATGATCTCGGGCTTCTCCACCTCAGGCGCATCGGGATCCAGCAGCCAGGTCTTGGCGAAATGGGTCTCGCTGACCTGGAACATGGGCGGCTCCACCAGCGTATCAATCTTCATACAGTAAGGATTACGGGGGGCAAAGGCGTCTCCCACAATCTTGTTGTACAGCGAGGGCGGCGTACCCGTGATCGAATACAACACCGTATCTCTCTGCGCGAGCTGCGGCAGGGAGGACAAAAGCGCCCAGGTATAGGGATGGCGGGGATCATAGAATACCTCCTCCACCGTACCCAGTTCAGCGATCTGCCCCGCATACAGCACGGCCACACGATCTGCAATATTGGCCACCACGCCCAAATCATGGGTAATAAATACGATGGTATAGCCGAACTCCTTCTGCAGATCCTTGATCAGCTGCAGGATCTGTGCCTGAATCGTCACATCCAGAGCGGTGGTGGGCTCATCACAGATCAGGATCTTGGGCTGGCAGGACAGCGCTATGGCAATTACGATACGCTGTCTCATACCGCCGGAATACTGGAACGGATAATCATCAAAACGCTGCTCTGCATTGGGAATTCCCACCTTATACATCAGCTCCAGGGCCTTGGCTCTGGCTTCCTCCTCACTGCACTGCTGGTGCTTCATGATGATGGAAGTGATCTGCTTTCCGATGGTAATGATCGGGTTCAGGGAAGTCATGGGATCCTGGAATACCGTGGCGATCCGTTTTCCCCGGATCTGCCCCCAGTCCTTGGCGTACTGTACTTTCGCCAGATTCAGAATACAGGTGCCATGGAGCGTATTCTCTGTTTCATCCAGATATCTCACCCGGAAAGCCACCTGATCAAACACCTCGTTGCGGGTGGTCTCGTCATTCAGATCCTTACCGGTACGCATGGCCTCTTCCAATGCCTTCAGCAGATCTTTGACCAGCTTCATCCGTTTAAAGTAGCCATATCTTCCCACGGAAAGATATACCTCTTTCGCCAGGATCTCATTCCTTGCTTTCGTCTCCTCGGAGATCTCCCCCTGTACCGCATAGTCATACTTCGTGCGCAGCTCTGCCATTTTACCCTTATACTGCGCCATGTATTCCACATCCTCATCGGCTATTTTCTCTGCCTTGAGGGATTCCTTTACGATATTTTTGGTCATGGCGGCCAGCTGCCTGTCCATCTCCTTGATCTCTCTGCCCAGCTGCCGGATTTTCTCTTTATCCGTCTTGGGATCCAGGGTCTGCTTCAGGTTATAGGCGTCCGTCCGCTTCGCTCCCAGCTCTGCCAGAGCGGCTTCCTGCTTCTTCTCTTCCGCCTCGCTCAGGCTGCCCCTGTCATGCTTTTCCTTTTTCAATGCTTTCATCTCCAGATAGAGATCCTTGCCCAATTCCAGCTTGGAAGCCTTGTCCAGCTTGTGTCTGACATCGGCAATGACACTTCTGGCCGAGCCCTTCAGCGCCACATGGGTATCTGCCAGTTCTTCATCATTAAAAATGATGGAACCGTCACTGATAAAGCCATTGCTGTCCAGCATGCCCGCAAAGGTCTTGGTAAACACGGACTTACCGGAACCGGACTCACCCACGATAGCGATGGATTCATTCTCATAGATATCCAGCGATACTCCCCGGATAGCCGTCAGTATGCGGCCTCGGACACGGAATTTCACCTGCAGATCTTTAATTGATAATAATACCTTTTTCTTTTCCATGCCTATTCCTCTTACATATGTGTTCTCGGGTCGGACGCATCACCCAGATTCTGTCCAACCACATACAGTACTACAGATATTACCGCCGATACTGCCACCGGGCTCCAGAACTCAAACTCCCATCCCGGAGTCAGCATGGCACTCTCTGCCTCATAGATCAGACGTCCCAGCGACATATCGGACATTCCCATACCGATATAGGCCAGGAACACCTCATAGGAGATGTAAGAGGGAATCTCGGTAGCGATCAGCGTCACAATAACGGAAGTCATAAACGGCAATATGTTCCGCAGAGCAATCTTCGGAGTGGATGTCCCCAGGCATCGGGAAGCCAGATTGTATTCTCTGTCCCGGATAATTACCACCTGTGTACGGATGAAATAGGCGATACTCAGCCAACCGGTAATGGTCAGAGCAAATACCATGGTCCAGAAACTGGGAGAAAAAATCATCACCATTACGGAAATCAACAGGATATAGGGAACATTGGCAATGATATTGTATACATTGTTCATGACCATATCCACTTTTTTGGAAAATCCCCATATTGCACCGACCAGCACACCCACGGTCATATTGATCAGCGCACAGATAAACGCCAGGGATACCGAGATTCGGGAACCGAACCATACGGCGTCAAAGGTAGAGTTGCCCGCAGCGCCGGTACCCAGAATCCAATGGATATTCAGGCCGAATTTACTGATGGCGGCACTGGGACTCAGATGCTTGGCAGTAGAATCCAGCAGATTGCCGAATTTATCGTACTCCACAAACATGGGGTAGATATAGGTAAAGGCAATCAGCAGCGACAGCAGCGACAATATAATAATATTGATCTTTTTCTTAAAAAACACCCGGAACACAGAATGCCAGTAGGAATATCTGGGTGCCGTGATCTTCTCGGATTCCAGATCATTATGGTCGATTCTGGAAAACAATTCCTCTTTCGGTATATTCAGACCGGATCTATCTCCCGGCTTTCTGGGCGGTACATTCACTTCAATCTGCATAATAATCCTCCACTGCTTTGGGCTACAGCATTATCTATCCTTATTGGTAAATGAGATTCTCGGA
>JAGANP010000087.1 GCA_017624175.1 Lachnospiraceae bacterium
ACTGCAATAGGTAGTACCACTTCTGTTACCAAAATAACCACTTTTCTTTTCATGTTCGTTACCTCCATTATTCTGTATGATTAACTGTGGTTTGTCTGACAAAAGGACTTCACTATCTATGGCTTCTATATTCAGTTTTTCTGTTCTACTGCATACACACTCTTACTTATCTACTGGGTATAGTGTTTTACTTCTACCTCTATTACCCCCATTATCTACATTATTTACACCCCATATATATAGTAAATATAACCACAATGATCAGGATTACCTCCACCGTTCCCATACCGGCATTCTCCCGGGCTGCAAAATTCCTCCAGCCGATCAGCTTTCTGTCCATCCAGTTTCTTACTCTTTTCCATGTTTTCATCTGTTTTCTCTTCCTTTCTAATATTCTCTTTTACAGGCCAAAGCTTTGAAATGCCGGAATCATAACCAGCACCAGCACAATGGCCATCATCATTACCATGGGTACCAGCAGTTTGGTACCCGCTTCCTCCCCTTTTTTCCTGCGCAGATTCAGTTCCTCCTGCAGCGCCTTATTCTCTTCCTCCCGTAACCGGGTCAGCAGCGCCCCATTTCCCTTTTTCAGGTTCTGAATCAGCATGGTGCTGAGCCTGGCGCAGTCCGGCAGCCCGGTTTGTGCGGCCCACAGCTCGTAGACCCGGCTCTCCGAGATTCCTGACTGCAGCTGATTACAGGCGTACAGCATCTCGGCGTAAAGCGGCTTCTGCGTTTTTCCAGGCTGTCGGTTCCGATCATCCAGGGCAATCTTCTGGAAAGCTCCCCGTATGGTCATCCCCGCTCCCAGATACAGAATCAGCTTGTTCAGCACCACCGGATACGCTGTTTTCATCTCCTCCCGCCGTTTAAGCACCTGCCGGTGCAGATCCCTGTCCTGCAACAGGAACACCGCTGCGGCGACAGCAATGGTCATGGCAAACAGCAGCAGATTGTGATCCTCCCGTATCTCTTTCCAGGTCAGCTGTTTTTCTCCCAACTCCTCCGGCAGCCGGATCTGCGGCTTTTCGGCATCCGCCTCCTGGGCACGGTCATAGGCTTCCCCGGCCTGTATGACCAGCAATTCTGTCTCCGTCATTGGCCGGGGTACTGCCTGCAGCGTCAGTTCTTCCTGCCAGGTATAATCCAGATAACGAATCACCGCCGTCAGCGTCACCTCCTCCGGCGTCTCCGGGCAGTGAACCGCCCCGCTGCTGCTCAGGATCTCATAATTGCCGCTTTGCCAGGAGACGGTAAAGGGATACCCCTCCAGCTCCTCCGCCAGCACCAGGGGACTGTAAATCTGCTGCCAGGAGGGATTCTCCCCCAGAGCCTCCCGGCTCAGCACTTCCCAGAACTCCACATACAGCGCCTGGGCCTCCTGCTCTGTCAGCTGCCGCTGGGGCACCGTCACCGTCAGCTGTCCCACCGGCTCCCCCTCCAGAAAGGCCTGCAGTTCCACCTGTTTGTCCCCCTTTCCCGGCTCGGGCCGCAGCAATTCTCCCTGGGCCGTCAGATTCCCCTCCATACCGGCTTTGGCCCGAACCAATACGCCCAGCAGCGTTCCCAGTCCCAGCACTGCCAGCACCAGACGAAGCTTGCGGATATAATAGTCTCCCTGCAGAAGCAGCCCCGACTGACCGGGATACAGGCTCTCCAGTTCTTTCTGTACCTGCCGGGTATTCAGCAAAGGCACCTTGTATATGCAGCCCTTTTTATACAGCCAGACCGCCATCCGCAGCAGCAGCTTCCCCTCCTCCCGCCTGGACAGCCAGGCCAATATCAACAGGCCGATTCCCACTATTCCTCCTATGTAATACATTCCTTTCCTCCTTTTCTTAACTGCTGTCAAAGGCTTTCTCAAAGATCCGCTCCGACAGGCCATATGCTGCCAGGTAAATTCCCAGACAGACTGTCATCAGCGCCGCTCCGGTCAGATTCCCATATAATTCGTCAAAATATCCGGGATTACTGATCTCCACATACCAGACGATGATAAAAGGCATGGCATTCATGACTTTCTGCTCCAGCTTTCGAGCGGACAGCAACGTCTCCATCTCCTCCTCCACCTCCAGCCTGCGGCTGATGGAGCTGCTCGCCGCATCGATTGTGGCGGGGATGCTTCCGCCGCTGCGCTTGGCGATGGCAAACACCTCTGCAAACTCCTGTATCTCCTCCAGACCGCTGCGCTGCCCCATCTCCTGCAGCAGGGATTCCAGCGTCACATTGTTGCTCAGGCCCTGCCGCAGCAACTGCAGCTCCCGCTCCATAGCGCTCCCCTCCCCGAACATGCTTCGGATATCCGTAATACTGTCTGCAAAAGCATTTTCCACCGCATATCCGGCTCTCATGGAGGCAGCTACTGCCTGGATACATTCTTTAAACTGGAGCAGCAGTTCCTTATTTTTCCGGCGTTTCCTATGGGCTCTGCTCCTGCGCAGATACAGCCATCCCACCGGCATCATGGGCAGCACTGCCCAGATACTGCGGTAGAAAAAGAAAGCAAATAATCCTGTCACCAAGGCCCCTTTTCCCAGATCCCGCAGCCATTCTCCCGGGCTAGAGCCCCAGCCCTGCAGCCCTAAGCTTCTGATCACGGAGCAATCCCCCTTTCCTGACCAGTGCCCCCAGCACCCGTCCCTCGGCATTTTCTCCCGATTCCTCAAATTGGTAGAGGGGATTCAAACGGATATTTTCTCCCTCGCAGTCCACCACCTCCTTTACCTCCAGCACTTTCCTGGTTCTGTCCCGGAGCCTGCCCAGATGCACTATGATATCAATGCCTGATACAATCTGTTTTCTGATAGCGGTCAGTGGGATATCCATCCCCATCAGAAACATGTTCTCCAGTCTCGAGAGCATATCCCGGGCGCTGTTGGCATGGCCGGTGGACATGGAGCCGTCATGCCCCGTATTCAGGCATTGCATCATATCCACTGCCTCCCCGCCCCGGACCTCGCCCACAATAATCCTGTCCGGCCGCATCCGCAGGCTGGTACGGATCAGATCCCGCACGGAGATCTCCCGGCAGCCCTCCACATTGCTGCTGCGGGTCTCCAGCCGCACCAGATTGCGGAGCCCCTGAAGCTGCAGCTCGGCACTGTCCTCTATGGTGATCACTCTCTCCCGGGGCGGGATAAAGCCCGACAGTACATTGAGAAAGGTGGTCTTCCCGCTGCCCGTACCGCCGCTGATAAAAATATTGTATCCGGCCTGTCCCAGCTGCCGCAGAAGCTCTGCCACCTCCCGGGAAACCGATTCCCAGCGGATCAGCTCTTCCATGGTAATAGGGGTATCGGGGAAACGGCGAATGGTTACGATGGGACCGTTTAAGGCAATGGGATTCATAACGATATTGACTCTGGCGCCGTTGGACAGTCTGGCGTCTGCGATGGGGGAGGCCTCATTGACTGCTCTGTTGCAGCCTGCAACGATCTGCTGGATCACATCCTGCAGCTTCTCCGCCGATTCAAAGCGCATTTCCAGCTCCGTAAGCTGTCCGTCCCGCTCGATAAAGATGCTGTCCGGGCCGTTGATCATAATTTCCGTGATACCCGGATCTTCAATCAAGCCCTGCAGGATATCCAGTCCCCGCAGGGAACGGAACAGATCCGTCCGCAGACGGTGGCTCTCCCCTACCGGCAGCTGCCGCAGAATCTGTCCCTCCAGCAGCACCGCATCAATCATTTCCAGGACTTCTTCATCGGACTGCTCCCTTCCGTAATCCAGCCGTTCCAGCACACTGCGGCGCAGTTCCTGTTTCAGTTCTCCGTAGTCTTTCACCATGCTCCCTTTCCTTTCTGCTGCAGGGCCTGTCCCTGCTCTTCTTCGATCAGTTTCCTGACATAATCCGCCAGATCTCCCCGGGTATACTGCTCCATCTGCTCGGGCAGACGGTGAAACAGCGGAAGCCGCTGCTTCCTGGTCTTCTCCCGCACATCCTCATATTCATACAGGGACAGGATCTGCTCGTACTGTTCGATCTTGCATCTGGCCGCAGCATCCTCCTTTACCAGGGTGTAGACCCGGCAGCATTTTCTCAGAATTTCCATAAGTCCCTGCATACTCTCCGACAGATCCAGGATAATGTAGTCATATTCCCCGCTCTCCTGCAGCTTTCCGATCAGCTGCAGCCACTCTGCCGCTGTAATATAAATCAGATTCTGCCCCATATAGGCCGGGGCCACATAGTCCAGCTCCCCCTTTTTCTGAATCAGCAGCTTCATCCGCAGTGCAAACCGCTCTTCGTCCGCTTTCAGATAATAGAGCAGCGTGGATAGATCCTTGCCTTTCTCTCCCGGCAGCAGTTCCGGTATCCCCGCATAATGCTCAAAATTCAGATACAGCGTCCGATACTTCTCCGCCAGGAGCTGTCCATAGGTCAGCGCAAAGGTGGTCTGCAGGCATCTTCTGACAGGGGAATACATGCCGATCAGCCGGGCGCCTTCAGCCAGATCCAGCCGGGGATAGCAGCTTTCCTCTCTCTCCATATAAATTTCCAGAAGCGCTTTCAGCACCTCCTCTGCCGGCTGGTACTTGTCCACGTTTTTCAGGGAGGGCCACCTGACCAGGCCGCTTTCGTTCAGCAGTACTGTCACATTGGCCTCCACCGGCAGCTCCGGGGCGTATACGGACTCCGCCACCAGCAGCAGGTCAATTTCCGCCGCTCCCGCTTCCGCCAGTTCCCTGATCCCGGTATACACCGTCACCTCCCAGGGAAATTCCCGGTCCCGCTGCAGGAAAGCAGACAGATGCCCTGCGTAATCCGTTTCCGGATCGCATAGCGCCAATATTCTATGTTCCAAATACTTCTCTCCTTTCCTATTGGTCTCGTTCACCTTTCGCAACCACAACCGGTCGGGCAGAAAATGTCCCCGCCTGGCCTTGCGGTCAGAACATGTGCTGCAACACATAAAACAATGGTAAATTTTGTGAGTCACAATCAAAAAACTGAAAATCAGATCATAAGAGACTGGAATTGCCTCTTGTTGAAATGCATTATAGCCGCTATTTTTTTAAATGTAAATAGCAAAAACAAAGAAAAATTATTTTTGTCAAATTTTCACAACGAATAAAAAATCTGAAGGCCATAAAGGGCCGCAAGTCCAGGAAATCCCAGCACTGTGCATGTCAAAACCGTCGCAGGATTGATCCCCACCAGCGCTGCATATCCCTGTCCTGCCAGCACCAGATTGATAAAATAGATGGCCACGGTTCCCAGCACCCCCCGCAGTAAAAGATTCAGCAGCCACTCCAGCTTTTTTCTCCATGCACCGATCAGCAGCAGAACTGCGCAGATACCCAGCGCCAGAAAAATTACCTGTTGATTCATTTTCTGCCCCCGCAGATCTTTTTTATCATCATATGAATTTCCGGGAAAAATAGACCTGTAAAAATGCAGGCGCTGGAATAATTTTCATATTCCCCGTCTATACTTATACCAACCAGAATTTGTCAGCAAAATGGAGAATCAAGGAAAATGAAAACATTTTATCATCAGGGCTACGCTACCACCAACGATATGGATATCCGCTTTTCCCGGCCCTCCCTGCGGGAGGACATGGAAAAAACCCGCATTGCGCTGGAAATCGCCTATGCGGGCTTTGATAATGCTGTCGAGCCGGATATGATCGACTGCTATATTTATGAAATTAATGCACTCTTAAAAAGATACAAGCATCTGTCCGCACTCTCCGCTGAGGAATATGCCGCCCGGGAAGAGACTGCTCCTGCCAGCCGTCTGCGGCTGCTATACGAGCATTCCCCGATTCATTCCCTGGTCAGCCATGTTCTCAGTTAAGGTATTTTTCCCGTAGGTCAGGCCCGCATACACGGTCTGGGCATTCTGCATCACCGGGCCGTCGGTATTCTGGCCTGCGATCCGGCTGTAGGCGTCACGCAGCGGGATCAGGATTCCTGACACCTCCGTCAGAAACTCAGGATGCCTGCGTGCCTCTGCCTGGGAAAGCCTGCGGAGACAGAACAGATACAGCTGCCGCAAGGCCCCCGCCGGTTCATATTCCATGTGCAGGGATCGGAGCAATTCCTGGATGCAGGCTCCGGCCCTGCGGACATCAGCCTGATATCCGGCAAAATCCTTTTCCGCCAGTTCCCCGGCATCCTCCAGATACTGCAGCGCCATATCATATAAAATCACAATCATCTCGGTGGCATTGGCCTGCGAGATACGGAACGTAAACTGCTTCTTGGTCTCCGTGGTCATAGCGTACCTCCTTTACTGCAGCAGCTGCAGCACCTGAGAGGGACGCTCATTGGCCTGGGCCAGCATGGAAGTGCCCGCCTGGGTCAGTATCTGGTTAGTGGTGTATTCGGTCATTTCCTCGGCCATATCCACATCCATGATCCGGGAATAGGCTGCCGTCATGCTTTCGCTGGTCACATCCAGACTGTTTACCGTAGATTCCAGACGGTTCTGATAGGCGCCCAGCTTACCTCTGACTCTGGAGACAAAACCGATGGCGCCGTCCATGCGGCTCATGGCATCCTTGGCCCCCTCCTTGGTGCTCACATCAATCCGGTCAATCCCCATATTCCGCAGGGAAATAGCCGGGATCTCCACCGCCAGAATCTGTCCCTCATTGGCGCCGATCTGCAGCCGCATGGGACCCACATCGCTGACCTCCACGTTCAGATCCGTCACCGTACCTGCATCCGCATTGATTACATCCAGTTTCAGTTCAAATCCGTTGCTGCCCTTGATCGTCACAAAACTGTCCTCGACCTCAATTTCGTCCACACCGTCCGGAAAGCCGTCTCCCAACGTCACATTCGTCACCAGCTTACCGCCGGTGGGATTGCCGTCCGCATCCAGTTCATCCTCAATGGTGAGGGAATCTATGGTGTAGGTTCCGGCAGGGGTCTCACTGCTGAAAGTATTCACTGTAATTTTCTCATCATTGGTATATCCCTTGACATCAAAACTGCCGTCCATCAGATTCTGTCCGTTAAACTGGACGGTATCCGATACACGTTCGATCTCCTCTTTCAGCTGATCGATCTCCTCCTGAATGATCTCTCTGTCCTCATCGGTAGCCGTACCGTTGGCAGCCTTTACGGCCAGTTCATTGATACGCTGCAGCATATCGCTGACCTCTGCCATAGCGCCGTCCGCCGTCTCGATAATGGAAATGCCGTCGCTGGAGTTCTGATTTGCCACACCCACGCCCTCAATCTGGGCGTTCATACGCTTTGCCATAGCCAGACCCGCCGGATTATCCTTGGCATGATTGATCTTCAGCCCGGAAGAAAGTCTCTCCAGAGATGCAGACAGTGCATTGTCATTGTTAGCCAGCGCATTGTTAGAAATCATAGCTGATACGTTGTAATTGATTCTCATGTGAATCCTCCCATTCTGTTTCTTATGCCGGATTCCTTTCCATCTGTTTTTCCACATCCCGGACAGTCTGCAGAAAGGCTTTGGCTGTGGCATACAGGCTGCTCTGCTCCGCTGCCTCCTCCGCCCCGTCTCTATCCCAGGACATGGTCGTCTTCCCTGACACATTATATACATATTCCACCCGGCCAGACTGTAATCCCTCGGCCAGATAACTATCAAATATATCGGCCGAGCGGCGCAGATTCATAACCGCTTCTTCCTGATTTCCCGCAAAATAACCGCTTACCACGCCGTCCTTTACCTGGAATTCTCCCGTCAGGCTGCCCATACAGCCGCTGGTCAGTTCGATACGCACCAGGCCCTTTTCCTGCTCTCCCTGACAGATCTGCAGATGAATCGCCGCCGTTTCCCCGCCCAGATCCATGGGGAAATAGTATTCCTCCGAACGGGACAGATTCCCCATCAGGTGCAGCTGCTTGGTCAGAAGCTGCAGAGACCGCACATCCACCAGGCTGTCCGTTTCCTCCAGGATCTGCTCCCGGAACTGTCCCTCCTGTTCTTCCACAGCTTCCTGATAGAGTTCCCGGAACGCCTGGGGCTTCTGCAGCTGTTCCCACAGCCGCACCGGCTTCTCCCGGCGGCTTGCGGTATTCCAGCGGTCAAGAATCTCCCGGATCTCCGCCTCCATGCCCTGAGCCGCCAGTACATTGGCCGCAGTGGGGGATTCTGCCGCACGCTCCAGCTGACGGCAGATCTCCCGGGAAGCCCCGGCAGCCTGTTCATATGCCTGCCGCAGCTGTCTGCTCTCTTCCGCAGAAGCCCCGGCCTCCTCTGCATCCGCTTCCACTGCTTCATTCAGCACCCGGTTCCATTCCTGTCCATATCCCATCCGGATCTGTTCATCAATCCGAACGCCTTTCTCCTCCAGACAGCTTAAGCCTCCCACCGCATCATCCACCCGGGTATTCATATGCCCGGCCCGGCGGCTTCTGACCGCCGACAGCAGGGTGGAGAAATTCATCTCCGCTCCCATGCTGACCACACTGCCTATAGCGGCGCTGTCCCCCTTTTCGATCTGACGCAGCAGCCGGTAGCAGCCGATAAAAGCGCTTTTCTCCTCAGGGGTAATGCCGCCTTTCTTCTCCAGCTTATACAGGAATTGGCTGTACCGCTCGGTCTCCTGCTCCTGCCCCTGGTTCTGTCCCTCAAAATATTCCTGCAGCTGGGGCAGGCTCTGTTCCAGCGGATTTACACCGTCCCGGATCATCCGCAGCACCGCTGCCGGGGTCATCCGCCGGGTCACCTCATCCACGGCAGTGCAGGCAGCCTTGATCTCCTCCACATGCTCCTGCGTGATCCCCATCCGGTTATACCCCAGAATCCGCACTGCCCGGCGGTTTTCCTCCGTCGGCTCATAGCCCATATCCTGCAGAATATCATCCACATTGGCAAAAGCTTTGCGAATACTGTCTCCCATATCCGCCCGGGGAGAGGTCCAGATCGCTTCATAGCGCTGGCCCGCTTTCTCATATTCCGCCTGCAGGGTCTTGCCCAGGTGATGGAACTCTTCCAACGTTCCCTCTCCCGCCTCCTGCACTCTCTCCTGCCACAGTCCCACGGTATCCACGGGCAGTCCGGGCAGTTCCCGGGCGGTCTTCCAGGCAGTTTCCAGTATCTGATAACGCTCCAGAGCCTCCCCGTCCGTAATCTCCGACTGCGGGAAAAATTCCCGTGCCAGCTCCTGCCGGGCCTGCTTCAGCGCTTCAATGGTCTCTTCAATGGGCTGGGTATCAATGGAAAAACCGCTTTCCAGCAGCCGGATATTGGTCTCCACCGTCATGTGCAGCCGAACCTCCTCCAGCAGTCTGCGATCATTGATCCGCTGCTCGGCATCACTGCTCTGGTAATAAGCCGCCAGCTCCCGGGCCTTCTGCCGGATGGACCGGGGATCTGCCAGGTTGCCCTCCATGGGCTCATACCCGTCCGCAATCGCCCCGGCAGCGGCCTGTATCACCCGCTCTTCCTGCAGGGGAAAGGGCACGCTGCGGATCTCCATGGTTCTCCTTAAGGTGTCACGATCTACCTGGATTCCTCTTTGAATCAGCCAGGAAGCCGCCTCCTGTTCCTGCTCCGTACCGGTACAGCCCAGAGAAGCCAGCAGTCGGTCAATCTCCTCCGGGCTGACGGTCTCTCCGCCCTCCTGCGTCTCCCCAGTCTCTGCCCTGCCGCCGTAAGGCTGCGCAATATTCCTGGTCACATAGCCCCGGACTCCGGCGTCAAAATATTCCGCCTGCTGCTCCTGCTCCATGGCAGAACCGCTGGCCTCCGCCAGATAGTATCCTTTCACCGCTGCCTCCAGGCCGCTGCGGATCATATAGTAATAATCCCCCTCCTCCGGCAGTTCCAGACTGTCCGCCAGTTCCAGGGCCTGCAGCGTCTTCTCCACATTTTCCGCCGTCAGGGGAATATCCTCCGCCGCAAAGCTCTCCTGCAGCGTCCTTGCCAGTCCCGGATCCCCCACTGCCGCAGTCAGTGTCTCCAAGTCCAGTGTATCGGTATAGCCCACAATCCGGCAGCCGCCCTTTACCAGCTCGGATTTGATCTTATCCAGTATGGTTACCGCATCCCGGGGATCCATCTCCCCGGGATCGTAGCCCTCTTCGCACATCTGTGCATAATCCTCATCGGACATGGTATGGGAAACGACGGTCAGCTGATCCTGCAGCAGACTGACATCCGTCCCCTCCGCCTGGGCCTGCAGCTGCGCCATGGTTTTCCCTCGGCTGCCGAAAGCGGTCTGACCCGCCCGGGCGCTGCTGCCCATGGCATTTCCGGGATGTACTCTGTTCCTGCCGTCAAAATAGACCGCATAACCGCTGGATTTTCCTGCCCGCTGCCGCTGCACCTGTCCCGATTCCCGTACCGTATCTGCAGATAATTCTGCAGATAATTCTGCGGGTGCCGCTGTATTCGTCTGCCCTGGCTGATTAAAATGTATTTTCATCTGCATTCCTCTCTTTTTTCCGATAAAAACAGGTGAGTGCAAAAACACTCACCTATTATTTCGGCCATTTTTCTGTTTTCTTAAGAGATTCAGAACTGGAATACCGCAGCTGTGTAAGGCGGCAGATCAAAGCAGATCGAATAGTCATGATAATGACAGGGCGTCGCCGTTGCCGTCAGCTCCTCCGGAATCGTATTACCGTTGCCGCCGTAGCAGGTATCATCACTGTTTAACACCAGCTTATACTTTTTCTTTTTCGGCACAGCCACCACATAGTCCTCCCAGCGCATGGGGGTCATATTCATCACAAAAAGCAGATTATTGCGGCCGCTTTCAGACTTCCTGACAAAGGAATAGGTGCTTCTTTCCGCATCATCCGCATTCATCCACTCAAAGCCCTTCCAGTTATTGTCGTTCTCATACAGGCAGGGATATTTGCGATACAGATTCAGCAGATCCCGGACATAATGCTGCATACCCAGATTATTTTTCTCCTCCAGCAGGAACCAGTCCAGTTCTCTCTCCTCGCTCCATTCCCTCTCCTGTCCGAAATCCTGTCCCATAAACAGCAGCTTCTTGCCGCAGTGGCCAAACATAAAGGTATAGCCCACCCGCAGATTGGCGTACTTATCCACCGGATATCCGGGCATCTTGTTGACCATGGAGCATTTCAGATGCACCACCTCGTCATGAGAAAGAGGCAGAATATAATTCTCGCTCTCGTTATAGCTCATGGCAAAAGACATGGCATAGTGA
>JAGANP010000088.1 GCA_017624175.1 Lachnospiraceae bacterium
CATGTCCGATGGTCACCGGCACCTTGTAAACCTTCAGCCCTGCTTTCAGACAGTCCCGGATAAACAGACTGTCCTCTCCGTTGCTGTACCTTGCGCCGCCCCCGAACAAGAGGGAAAAGGTGATGTTTTTCTGATGGATTCGCTTCGTCCGCACCGCAAAGCTGTAGGTGGGATAGCGTCCGCAGTTGTACCAGTGTACCCGCCCGAAGCTGTCGTTATGGTAGGTCTCCCTGCCCGGCATGGCCTGCACATTGAAGAGCAGCATATCCGCCTCCGGGTGAGCAGCGAAGGCTTCCAGTACCGCCCTTTCATAGCCCGGTTCATAGATAATATCCTCATCTGCAAAAAGGCTGATGTCGGCTTCCGCCCGCAGCAGGCTGTGATTGCGGCTCAGCCCCACGCCCCGCTCCGCCATGGCAAAGCAGCGAAGTCTGTGGCCCTGCCACTCCAGCTCTTCATATCCGTAATGCTCCCCCTGGCTGACAATGATGGCATCACTGCCGATCTGCATCTCCTCCGCCAGCTCCCGGGGCTCCCGATTCACGGCAGCTACCAGTAATTGTAGTGTCATATCCTCTTTCTGTCCTCCATCATTCCACTCTGGGAAACAACCCATCTTCTCACAGGAATCGCCGATACCGTCGGATCAGTCTGCCGTCCGCCTCCGCCAGCACCATGGCGTCCACAGACACGTCCAGCTGTCCCAGCAGCCGCAGCGTCTCCTCAATGGCCTTTCCCCGATCCTCATCCGCCTGCACCAGCAGCAGGATCCCCTCCTGCCTGCGCAGTACCTCCCCGGCCTCCGGGGCCTGATGCAGACTGGGAATCGCTGTGTATTCCCGCCTCTGTCCTTTCGCATCCGGCGCACCGGCTGTCTCCAGTGCCTCCAGCACGTTCACGGCAGCGCCCAGATTCAGCTGCCCGTTTACCGCCGTAACACCGATTCTTTTTTTCTCCCGAAACAGATAGTTCAGCTGTGCTCCCAGTTCTTCCGAGGGCTCTCCGGCCCTATTCACATAGCCCGCTGCCGGAATCCCATAACGCCAGGCCAGTGTTCCCGGTACCTGAATCTTTTCATTCAGTATCTCAGCCATTCCCAGTCCAAATAACGCAAAAAAGGTGCCCAGCACCGCACCCAGCACACAAGCCCGCAGAGTGCGCACATCCGGCAGTGCCGGCTGAGGCTCCCCTCTGTCCATCAGACTTACCTCTATCAGTTCCTTTTGCTGCTCTCCCACGGCCACTATGGCTTCTCCGGCCACCCGGTCGATCTCCCGGGCCGTCTCCGCATCCACGTGGGTGGTATGGATGTAGCAGATCCGCAGATCCGATACCAGCTCCGCTTCAAAGCTGTCCGTCAGCTCCTGGGCCGTCATAGGTACTGACAGCTTTTCCAGCATCCCCGTTACCATGGCGTCGCTTTTCAGCAGATCAT
This sequence comes from Lachnospiraceae bacterium, assembly GCA_017624175.1. Classification (GTDB taxonomy): domain Bacteria; phylum Bacillota; class Clostridia; order Lachnospirales; family Lachnospiraceae; genus Acetatifactor. Next base: position 1,436 of record JAGANP010000088.1, read on the forward strand.
TCCAGGTATAGGACGCAAAATAGGAGTAGGTCTGCTGATCGCTGGGATCCACCGCATACTCCAGATAATATTTGCTGTCCATGGTATAGGGGATCACGCCCCCAAAGGTCACATTTTTCAGATAATAGATACCGCCCACCAGCAAAAGGCCTGCCAGGGCTCCCGCCAGAATCACCCACAGCCGCCGCAGGCACAGCAGCACAAACAGTCTCATATCAAAGGGTTCTTTCCCGTAGTTACACTGCCACATATGCAGCCCTCCCTACTTGTCCGAATTCTTCATTTCTTCTTTCAGCGCCGTGATCTGCTCGCTCTCTACGCCCTCGGTGCTGTCCGGCCAGAACAGGATCTTCAGAGTCAGCAGCATCAGCTGGATATCCAGCCATACGGAATAGTTTTCGATATAGGTCAGGTCCAGCTTCAGCTTATCATAGGGAGTGGTATTGTATTTGCCGTAGACCTGGGCATAACCGGCCAGCCCGGCTTTTACTTTCATGCGGTAGGCAAACTCCGGCATCACCTCCATGTACTGAGCAATGATCTCCGGTCGCTCCGGCCTGGGACCGATGAAAGACATATCCCCTTTAATAATATTAATCAGCTGGGGCAGTTCATCAATGCGCACCTTGCGGATAAATTTGCCGATGGGCGTAATCCGGTTGTCATTTTTCTGAGCCAGCCGGGCCACACCGTCCTTCTCTGCATCCACCCGCATGCTTCGGAATTTCAAAATATAGAATTCCCTCTGGTTCAGAGTGCAGCGCACCTGCTTATAGAGCACCGGTCCTCCGTCATAGAGCTTGATGACGATGGCGGTAATCAGCATGATCGGCGAAGTAATCACAAACAGCAGCAGTGCGAATATCAGGTCGATCATTCGCTTGATAAACCGCTGTTCCACGGTCAGGCTGTATTCCCTGGTCAGCAGAATCGGCGTATCAAACAGATGCAGCTCCTCCGTACCCAGCAGGATCACATCCGTAATCTTCGGCATCATATACACCCGAATGGAGCGGGCATAGCAATATTTCAGCAGGAGATTCCTCTCCTGGGTGGGAATATCCCAGATTACCACGGCGTTGAATTCTCCGCTGTTATAGCCCTCCTCGATCTCCCGGTACAGCACTTCAAGTCCCTTTTCCAGATGGGTATACCGGACAATATTGTACTTATCCTTACGGCTCTGAAACTTACTGACAATACTGTCAATGGGCCTGTCCCCATGGATCAGCAGCATCTTCCTGGGCGGGAAAATCGTCTTGTAAATCCAGTAGGCAATATTGTTCCAGATCAGGATGATCAGCAGCTGCCAGATCAGCAGATAGATAAAGCACTGGGGCACAAACAGCCGCTTTGCCATTATGGACAGCTGCCCGTATAACAGGATATCTGCCGCCAGGCTGGCAAAGGCCTGAGAAAAAATCACTTCCGCATTTTTCAGGTAACCAATGCGCATACCGCCGTACATATTGGAGAAAAAGAACAGCATCGCCACGTAAAAGGCAATCTGCAGCGCATCCGCTCTCCAATAATAATGGATACCGGTTTCCACGGTAATGCTGGGGCTGAAATTGGTCTTCCAATAATATACAAACACCAGCGTCTCCAGTGCAATGCACACCCCGGACAGGGCCAGCAATATGATTCTTTTGGATGTTTCCAGTTTACGCATTCTACTTACCTTCTTTTATCACATTCCGGCTGCACATGGGAAATGCGCAGCTTTTCACTCGGTCAGGTGCCTGACACGTAACCTATAGTATAGCATATTTCCTATGGTTCGTCCACTGCCATCATATCCTTCTGGCCACTGCCCGCACTGCCCAGAAGCAGAAATTATACAGGCTGCTGGGGACGGACAGCCCCTCTGCCCTGCGGTACAGATTCCAGATCCGCCGGATGGCCTCCAGCTTGTTGGAGGACAGGGACTGAGCCGGCCGACGGTACAGCACCAGATTCTCGTCCAGGCCATAGGCCGTATAGCCGTTTCTCAGCACCTTCCACCACAGCGCCGTATCCTCGCTTTTCATATCCGGCATTTCCAGCAGTTCTTTGGGAATCCGCTCCGTGTCAAACATCACGGTGGAGGTAAAGATTGTGGTATTTTTCAGAGCCTCCTTGTAGTGAAGCTCCCCGGGCACATGTACCACCTTTCCTGTGCCCACGCCCTTTTCATCCGCAAATTCATAGCCGGTAAACACAAAGGTGGCCTGCTTTTCCTGTAAAAACCGCAGCTGATGGGCCAGCTTCTCCGGCTGCCAGAGATCGTCCGCATCCACATAGGCAATATAGCGGCCCGCTGCCTCCTGCAGCCCCCTGTTCCGGGCTTTGGCCGCCCCCATATTTTCCTCTCTGGCAATGATCCGCAGGCGATCTTCCTGCTTTGTCTCCTGATACTCCCGGATCACCTGGGCAGATCTGTCCCTGCAGCCGTCCACCACCAGCAGCAGTTCCCAGTCCTCATAGGTCTGGGCTGCCACATGTTCTATGGTCTCCAATATATATTTTTCCGCATTGTACACCGGTACAATGATACTGACTTTCCCGTTCATGTGTTTCCTTTCCCCGCAAGCCGCAGTCTACTCACAGTACCAGATCGTATAGCCTGCCACCTCTCCCAGCGCCTGCACCTGAAGATCGTATTCCTCCTGCAGCCAATCACAGGCCAGTGTGATCCGATCCGTGGCTTCTGCAGGGAATACCCAGAGCCGTGCGCCGTAACCCACCGCAGCAAACAGCGTATAGGCATCCATCCGGTCAGAGCCGTTCTCTGCCGCATCTCTTTCCAATGCCTCCATCCAGTCAAACAGGCGCTGCTCCTCCTCCGTATAAACATCATAAGCATAGGCCGCCGCTTCCGGTTCCCACATATTCCGGCCATACAGCACCCGGATCTCCCCGGTCTGCTGCCGGGCTGCCTCCAGCACCGAGCGTGGACCCCAAAGCAGCGTCTCCTGCAGCTGGGACATCTGCTGCAGATAATCCACCACCTGGGCAGCCCGGCTGCGCTGTGCCTTTTCCTCCTCACTGACGGTCTGCACACGGCCCAGATTGCCCAGCAGCAGCAACAGCGCCAACAGTACGCCGGTACCGACCGCCAGTCTCAGGCCTGCTCTGCCGTCCCGGCGGTTCTGTCCCGTCAGCTCCCAGAGCAGTTCAGTACCGCCCCAGGCAATGCAAAGCGTCACCGGCACCAGGCACCAGAGCCAGGGATAGCTGTAAAATCTGGTCTGGTACATCATCAGGCAGGCCCCGCTGATCGGAAAGATCACCAGTACCAGTTCTGCCGCCGTCAAAGCCAACAGCCTTTTTTCCCGGCGCCTGCAGCGTTTTCCGGCCGCCAGAACATATAACAGGAGCCCCAATACCAGCACTGCCATATGATTGCTCTGGAAGTAGCTGGCCGGGCCGCTTACGGCATTCTGCAACAATTCCCTCATGGCCGCTCCTCCTTTCTTCCCGGGATCCGGGAAGTCAGCCGCCGGAACCAGCCGCTGCTGCCGATCTGATCCAGCACCGCCAGGATCACCAGCAGCGCCAGACACAGCCCCAACCCGTTAAAGGTCCAGCAGATGCTGGCCTCCGCCAATACGCACAAAAGCATCCCGGGCCAGGTATGCCGCAGATCCTTTTCCAGCCCCAGCGACAGCGCATAGGGCAGCAGAATCAGGTTGCGGATCGAGGTGCCCAGCCAGGCGCTGTGCAGGGCCCCATAGCCATCCAGCCATACCGCTCCCTCCCCGCACCAGAAGATCAGGGCTACCAGGATCAGGAACAGATATTTTTTCCGCAGATCATTGCCGAACAGCAGTCTGGCAAGCCGGTAATACACCATATAGGTTCCGGCCAGCACGACTACCGGGATCAGATTCTGGACAAACAGAGTTCCCTCCACCTGAAAAGCAGTGGCCAGGATCGTATACAGGGTGGGCAGGCCCAGGATCCGGTACCGCAGGGACAGTCCCTGGGTATAGGCCTGTCCTGTCAGAGGGTTCACCAGATAGATACCGTCCGCAGCCTGAAAACTGTGCAGGGTCTCCGCTGTGATATCCCCGGCCGTTGCCACAGCAGGCATGCAGTACACATACACTGTCTGTATCAGCACCATCAGCAGGAAAATTCCGGGCAGCACAAAACTTCCGCCTCTTTCCGGCAGAATCTGAAAACGTTCTTTCTGTTTGCGGCAGGTCAACGCCACCAATAACAGTGCCGCTATACACAGAACAGCCATAACGCCGTGCCACAGCAGCACCAGTCTGCTCAGCGGCAGCTGTCCAAAGGTTCCCAGCAGATGCAGCACCTCGGCCACACCGATACAGCACAGGCCGCCGGTGATCCAGGCATCTGTCATGCGGACAGGCGAAGCGGGCTTTCTGTATAGCACCGCCAGCACACCCGCCCCGATCAGCCAGGGCACCGCCGCCAGCAGCAGCCATAAAAGGATGATCATACGCCGATCAGCACCTTTCCTTGATATAAACTGTTGTCAAAAATAGTATACCACGCTTTAGCGCACTTTTTCCCATTATACCACTAAAAAGAGACTGTTTCCAGTCTCTTTTTACCCAGAAGGAGCAGTACAAATTGTCAAGTTGTTCAGAAAACTCCATTATCTTGATTTCATATCCAGCCGCATCTTGTCTGCGATTCTGGCTATGTATTCACTGTTGGTAGGACGGCTCTTTCCCTGCTGAACAGAATATCCGAACAGCTTCTCGAAAGTCTCAACGTTTCCCCTCGTCCATGACACCTCGATAGCGTTGCGGATGGCCCGCTCAACCTTCTGATCCGTGGTCTTGAAATGCTTTGCTATGGTGGGATACAGCAGCTTGGTCACACTGCTCACCACCTCCATGTCCCTGCCCGAAAGCAGGATGGCATCACGCAGATAGTGATACCCCTTTAAGTGTGCCGGAACACCGATGTCCAGCATGATCTCCGTAATATAGCGCTCCAATTCGTAATCTTTTACAGTAGTAATGTCCATAATGAATTCCCCTTTCATATGTCGAGTACTGCTCCTTACTGTAATTGATTGCATTAATCATATCATATCTGTCGAATAATGGATAGCGGTTTTCATCGCATGAATCGACAGCGCTTTACAGGAAATACCTTTCTATTCTATCGGTTTTGCAAGACAGAGGCAGAAAGAACTCAAGATTGCGGCCGCCATGATGCCAGCACCTGCAAACAAAAATCCCCACATATTATCTGTCACATTCAGGAACGAGAAAACAAAGGAGCCCACCGGCATGAACATCACGGCAACCGTAAAAATCACGCTGAATACTCTGCCCAGAAAATGGTCGTCCACACTGACCTGTACCAGGGTCATAAAATTGATATTGTACATCGTCAGGAAACCGCCGAACAGGAGAAACGGCAGCAGGCATAATACCAGATTTTCCGCAGGACCGGACAGCGGCACAAGGGCAAGCGATACTCCCGTCAATAACAGTAGGATCACAAGCACCTTATAATTTTGGGTAAATTTATCCGGAAGTTTTGAATTGATAAAGGATCCCAGGATCCCGCCCACCGCTTCTAAAATAATAGCTTTGCTGTAGAAATTATCGAAAGTTCCGCTGTAAATATTATTCGTATACGGAACCGCAAGATTGTAGCCTGCAAGAAAGAAATTTACCACGGCAGAAAGTATCACCAAGTACAATATTGTTTTTTCTTTCAGTAGATATTGCAATCCCAGAATAATGCTTTTCAGCACTCCCTCTTTGCTTTCCCGCCTACCTGTCTCTTCCGCCCTATTCGGGACAAGAAAACATTCGGACAGTGCAGAAATCAAGAATGTTACGGCATTAATCAGCAATGCACCCCGGGGCCCGACTATTCCCAACAGTGCAGCTCCAGCAGCAGGCCCAATCATGGCAATGAGTTCCGCCCCCGCATTGGAAATCGAATTAAAGACATTGATTCTGTTTTTCTCTATCACGTCCCTGACAATCGCCTTGAAAGTGGGAGAACTGAACGAAAAAACCGCTGCGAGAAGAGCATTTGCAAAAATCAATGCTATAGCCATATAGCTGGATTCGATAAAAAAGCTTGTCACAAAACAGATAACAGCGCTTAACAGATCTGCAATGACAATAATTCGTTTTCTTTTCCCCTGATCCGCAATGGCTCCGCCAATAATATTAAATAAAATGTTTACGATTGTCTGGGAACTCTGATACAGAGCCAATACCCAAGAACTATTGGTAAAGGCTGACACAATAACTATATTATTGACATAATCAAATAGAATATCTCCTATTTTTGAACTCCAACGGCCAAAAAGCAATAATTTTTCATTTTTCTTCATTATACCGTTACACCCCATCCGAAACATTGAACATCCGTCAAAAACGTATGTGATGCTCCTGCCCTATAATTCCTCCTTCACAATATAAATCGGGCGCTTTTTCACCTCCATATAGGTCTTGGCCAGGTATTGCCCGATAATTCCCATGCAGAACAGCTGCACGCCGCTGATCAGGGAGATGATGCATACCAGGGAGGGCCAGCCTGACACGGGATCGCCGAAAATACTGGTACGCACAATAATAAAGATGATCAGTATAAAGGCAAGCAGGCAGAACAGGACGCCCATAAAGGACGCAATGCTCAGGGGAACCGTGGAAAACGCCGTTATGCCCTCCAGGGAGTACAGCAGCAGCTTCCAGAAATTCCACTTGGTCTCGCCCTTGGCACGCTCCACATTTTCATATTCTATCCATTTGGTGTTAAAGCCCACCCAGCCATAGATTCCTTTTGTAAACCGGTTATACTCCTGCATCTGCAGGATCGCATTCACCATCTGCCGGGTCATCAGCCGGTAATCCCGGGCGCCATCCATGATCTCCGTCCGGGAAATATGCTTCATCAACCGGTAAAACATCCGGGCAAACATGGAGCGGATCGGCGGTTCTCCCTTGCGGCTGACCCGTCTGGTGGCCACAGAGTCATAGCCCTGCTCCATGTAGGAAAACATCTCCGGCAGCAGGGAAGGAGGATCCTGCAGATCCACATCCATCAGCACCACATAATCCCCTCTGGCCTTTTCCAGCCCCGCATACATACCGGCTTCTTTGCCGAAATTCCGGGAAAAGGAAATCAGATGGACTCTCTCATCTGCTGTCCTCAGCTTTTTCACTTCCTGGGCGGTTCTGTCCTTGGAACCGTCATCAATATACAGAATTTCTACTTCCAGATTTTTTTCCTGAAAAAAGGGCTCATTCTTCATCAGTTCGAAATAAAAGTCTGCTACGGATTCTTCTTCGTTAAAGCAGGGCACAATCACACTCAGTAGGCTCATTGGGTCTGTCTCCTCTTATTTGATAATTGCCTTTATTATAGTCGATTATCCACGAAATTGGTATTCATTATACAAAAATTGTACCCCTCTCAGCAAGGCAAACGGATTTCGGATCGGTCACTCTATTCCCTTTCGGAAATCGTCAAAGCTTTTTGCCCGGGCGGCTGCTTTCAGCCATTCCTGCAGAATCGCTGTATCCTCCTCCGTGTCAATCCGACTATGAATATCCTCTGGGATTTCACCCAGATCTGCCAGCAAGACCAGAACACTCTGCCGACTCCGTCCCAGATCGCCCTCTGCTCTGCCGTCTTCCAATCCCTCATTATATGCCTCTTCCTGCCATACCTCTTTTGCATCTTCCATATTGAACTGAGTGTAAAGCATATTTACCGCCTCCGATCCATACTTCTGCACAAAATCCACCAGTATTCCTTTTTCTCTGCAGTCCTTAACTGCCTGAATGATCGCACTGTCCCGATCCCATTTCTGTGCAAGATAATCCTTGATTCTCTGTATCAGCCAGGCGTATTCATACATAGGCCTGCACTGCTCTAAAAGCTTATGTCCTGATGTCAGATTGATATTGATTACTTTCACCTCCAATTCTAGCATAAAGTGACCCCGCCTTTCAAGATACGCATCCGATATGTGCATGATTTTTTCCACCGGAAACGAATCATTCCCATTATAAAACACATAAAACTCCGGTGTAGGAATTCCGATCCGTTTCTGTCGGTACATGCTCCTCTCATCTATCAGCTTCTCCAGCGTCCTTCCCAGATAAATCAGATGGCGCAGGGGCATATTCTCGTTGATCGTGGACTGGTGCTCACTGATTACCAGAACACGATTTTTTACCGTAAAGGCCATATCATTCTTTCTGACAATAAACAGCACTCCCTCCAAGGTCACATAGGTAATATCCTCCGGCGATACCTCCTCCTCTCCCAGTGCGGCATACAGCTGGCAAGCGTTCTCCGGTTCTTTAAAATAGGCGGTAAAGGCACTGTCTTTCACCTCACGATTGGATGCGTATTTCCCCTTGTTTTTCTCCATAAGCAAATTCCCTCCTGATAGTATGGTACAAACAAAAAGAGAAAACAGAGAAACCGCTCCTTTCTTGCGTTTTCTCCGTTTTCTCTATCCATTGTGGCTCTATCGTAACATATATAATTTCTATTTTCAATTAATTCTTTGTAAATTTCACTCCGGTAAAAAATATGTAAAAAGCTGGATATCCTGTCCCGGATCGTGTATAATGTGCATATGGGGCAGAATCAGATCGGTTCTGCCTGTAATTTGTAAAATAGAAGAGGAAGCATTCATGGAGTTTTTTACCGGTTTACTGGAAAACAGGATCTTTCAGGCAGCGGCTCTGGGTTGGTTCATTGCCCAGGTGCTCAAGACCTTAATTCATTTATTTTTCACGAAAAAGGTTGTGGCGGAGCGTCTGGTAGGCAGCGGCGGGCTGCCCAGTTCCCATTCGGCCACCGTATGTGCGCTGGTCACCGCCACTTATCTGGAATATGGCTCCTCCGGCTATCCTTTCGCCTTTGCCATGATCCTGGCCATCATCGTCATGTACGACGCCATCGGTGTCCGTCGGGAAACCGGCATACAGGCGCAGCTGCTCAACAATATGATCAAGGTATTCGAGGATATGGGACGTAAGGAATTGTCCACCCACGAAAAGCTGAAAGAATTTGTGGGACATACCCCTCTGCAGGTGCTGATCGGGGCGATCCTGGGAATCCTGATCGCCATCCTGATCTACCAGTTCTAGAAAATGTCAAAGGGCGTTTCCCTTTATCTTGCGGAAACGCCCTTTTTTGTCTGTTCTGTTTTATCCGTTATTTTACCAGCTCCAGCCTGTTGACTGCCGAGAAAATAGCTCTCACGGAAGCCCGTGTAATGTTGGAGCTGACGCCCACACCATAGGTCACCCGGCCGGTCTCTCCGTCCAGCAGATGAATATATGCGGCCGCCTGGGAATTGGAACCGCTCTGCAGGGCATGCTCCTCATAGTCCAGAATCTTCATAGTCAGTCCGTATTCCTCTGCAATACCCCGCTTTACCGCATCAATGGGGCCGTTGACCACGGCTTCAAAGCTCCTAGGCTCACCGTGTAAGGTATAATTCACCCGCACTCTGGTATCAAAATCAGACTTTGTCTCATCACTCAGGTCATCCACCTGCAGCCTGCGGAAATGCAGAGGCTCCTTGCGCTCCAGATACTCCCTGCGGAAGCTTTCCATAATCTGATCCGGGGACACCTCACCCTGCTTTTCCGAAATTTCCTGGATCACATTGGCAAATTCCTTATGCATGGCCTTGGGCAGCTTAAAGCCAAAGTAAGTGTCCATGATAAAGGCCACCCCGCCCTTGCCGGACTGGGAATTGATCCTGACAATGGGTTCATACTGCCTGCCGATATCGGAGGGATCAATGGGCAGATAAGGCACCTGCCAGATCTGACTGTCCCTCTCTTTCATGGCCTGGACGCCCTTGTTGATGGCATCCTGATGAGAACCGGAAAAGGCCGTAAACACCAGCTTACCCGCATAGGGATGCCGGGGATGGATGGGCATCTTGCAGCACCTTTCATAGATTTCAATGATATCATTGACTCTCTCCAGATTCAGCTGGGGATTAATCCCCTGGGAAAACATATTATAAGCAAGATTCACAATGTCCACATTACCGGTACGTTCTCCGTTGCCGAACAGAGTTCCCTCCACCCGGTCTGCACCTGCCAGCAGCGCCAGCTCCGCACTGGCCACACCGGTGCCCCTGTCATTGTGGGGATGCACACTGATAATCAGGCTCTCCCTGTTCTCCAGATGCTTAATCATCCATTCGATCTGATCCGCATAGACATTGGGCGTATTCATCTCCACCGTGGAGGGAAGATTGATAATCATAGGCTCCCGGGGCGTGGGCTGCCATTCCCGCTGCACCGCATTACAGATCTCCAGCGCATAATCCAGCTCCGTTCCGGTAAAGCTCTCCGGAGAATACTCCAGAATGATCCTGCCCGGGAAAGAAGCGGCACGCTCCTTAACCATACGGGTGCCCTTCACGGCGATCTCCGTGATATGCTCCCGGTCCATATGGAAGACCACATCCCGCTGCAGGGTGGAGGTAGAGTTATAGATATGCACCACCGCCTGTTTGCAGCCCTCAATGGCTTCGAAGGTCCTGTCAATCAGCTCCTCCCGGCACTGGGTCAGCACCTGTACCCGCACATCATCGGGAATCAGCCGCCGCTCGATCAGCTGGCGCAGGAAATCATATTCAATCTGGCTGGCCGCAGGAAATCCCACCTCGATCTCCTTAAAGCCCAGCTGTACCAGGAACTGGAACATCTCGATTTTTTCATTCACCTGCATGGGGTCAATCAGCGCCTGATTGCCGTCCCGCAGATCCACGCTGCACCAGACGGGCGCTTTCTCGATCTCCCGATTCGGCCACTCTCTCTCCGGATAATGTACCACCGGATTCCTCCGGTATCTTTGATAATTCAGCATAGCTCTGTCCTTTCCTTACTTTCTGCACAAAATAGCCCATCCCCTAAGGATGGGCCGGTACTCCTTTTGCTGTCCCGGGAGTTCATTCTCCCAGACCGCTCTCCACTGCTTCTACCAGGGTCTTCAGAGCCTCCTGCTCATCCTCCCCCTCACAGATAAATTCAATCTCATCTCCGCATTTCACGCACGCACCCAATACACTCAACACGCTCTTGGCATTTGCGGTGCTGTCCCGAAAGGTAAATGTGATCAGTGACTTAAACTGCATTGCTTCCTTGCACAGAATCCCTGCCGGTCTTAAATGCAGACCCGTAGGGTTCTTGATTGTAACCCTCTGGCTTACCATATGTCATACCTCCAATACTAATTTTGCTGCCTGTATCTGCCAATCCCATATATCGTTCCCACTTATGTAGCCCCATTTCTTTTATTTTAACATAAAACAATCGAAACCACAAGGACTACTTAGAACATCCTGTCCTGGATCAGCTTCGCCAGAGCCGTGGCCTCCGCCTGGATGGCTTCGTAATCCTTTCCCTCAATCATCACCCGCACCAGCGGCTCCGTGCCGGAGGGACGAATCAGCACTCTGCCCTCCCCCGCAAACTTTTCCTCCAACGCCGCAATGGCCTCAGCAATCTCGGGATACTCCATGTATCGCTCTTTCTTATGATTGGCCACCTTGGCATTCACCAGAGCCTGAGGCAGCACCTCCATAATCTGCGCCAGCTGTGACAGGGGCTTTCCTGTCTCCACCATGACCTGCAGCAGATGCAGGGCGCTGAGCAGGCCGTCACCGGTGGTATTTTCATCCAGAAAAATCACATGGCCCGACTGCTCCCCGCCCAGGCTCGCACCGATCTCTTTCATACGTTCCAGCACATAGCGATCCCCCACCTTGGTCTGCTCCACATGCAGCTTTTCTCTCTCTGCCATCAGGAAAAACCCCAGATTGCTCATAACGGTGGCAACGATAGTATCCTTTTTCAGCCGTCCCTGACTTTTCAGATAATTGCCCACAATGGCCATGATCTGATCCCCATCTACGATCTTGCCGTTTTCATCTACTGCCAGCAGTCTGTCTGCATCACCGTCAAAGGCCAGGCCGACATCGGCCTTTTCGTATACCACTCTGGCCTGCAGTTCCTCCATATGTGTGGAACCGCAGTTGGCATTAATATTGGTGCCGTCGGGATTATTGTGAATCGCCACCACATCGCCGCCCAGCTCTTTCAGTGCCTCCACAGAGGTATAGTAGGACGCCCCCTCGGCACAGTCCACCACGATCTTCAGCTGGCTGAGATCCACCTTGACTGACTGGATTGCGTGATTTACATACTCTTCCCTGGCATCCGTGCGGTACTTGATCTTTCCCACACCGGGGCCAATGGGAAATTTAACCCCCTGCATCTGGGAAGAAATCAATGCTTCGATCTCGTCCTCCAATTCATCCGGCAGCTTATAGCCGTCTCCGTCAAAAAATTTAATGCCGTTGAACTCCACAGGATTGTGAGAGGCAGAGATCACCACCCCCGCATCCACTTTATATTTCTGTGTCAGATATGCCACTGCCGGAGTGGGGATCACTCCTACATATACGCAGTTGGCGCCCACGGAGCAGGCTCCCGCCATCAGGGCATTTGCCAGCATATCTCCCGAAATCCGGGTATTACAGCCCACCATAATTGTAGGCTTATGCGCCTTTTCCTTTGTCAGTACGTATGCACCGGCCTGCCCCAGCTGCATGGCAAGCAGGGGCGTCAGTTCTTCATTGGCAATCCCTCTGACGCCATCCGTTCCAAATAATCTGGCCATAGCTTCAAGCTCCTTTATCATCCTTTATTATTGATCCTGACTCTCCTCCTGCCGGGTAAAGCTCAGTGTGACGGCAGGGGCGCTCACCAGCTCCTGCTGCTCCAGCAGCGATACCGTTACCGGCAGGCTGTATATGCCCTCCGGCAATTCCGTCATATCCATCTCCTCCATCCAGGCAGCCACATCCACAGTTCCCTGAAGCGTGGACGACTGCAGAAGAGCCACATAGGCATCCAGACCTCTGACAATCAACGGTGATGTGGTGCTGCCGTTAATCTCCCAGGTCATCCCCTCGGGTACATTGATTACCTGCAGATTTTCGGCCTGCAGCGCAATCCGCCGTTCTACAATCTCCTCAATCTTCACCACCACAGTGGCAGTATCGTCAAAACCGGCTTCCGCAAAAGCGATCCCCGTGGGCAGATAATCCTTCAGATGCAGCGTCTTCTCATAATCCGTGTCGGCATCTGTAATATCCAGATCTTCAGGATTCACCCGCAATTCCGTAACATTGTTCAGCAGCTGGCTGGGCCCGGCGATCTTCACCGTGTCCACCGAGGTCTCCACCTCGCCGGTTACCTGATACCCCTCTGCAGGAGTCCCTGTATATTCATATATGACAGAAACCTCCTTGGTATTCCATACCTCTACCTTTGCCACAACAGTATCCAGGCTTTTCACCACGGATTCCCTTATCACCTCATCGCCGTCCTGATCCACCAGGCGGATCTCGCTGGAAGTGGTACTGGTACGGGAAATACCGGTCACATCCACATCTATCTCCGCTCTGCTGATCTCTTCAATGGCACTTTCCGGCCCCTGGATCTGCAGACGGTTCTGATCCAGACTGATATTTCCCACAATATAATTCTCTGCCACCTCACCCACAACATTGTAGTATATGTCAATCCATTTTGATGCCTTATCTTCAATATTCAGCCGCACATATTCAATGTTGCCGCTGATATTCTGTACCTGACTGCTGTACTTCGGACAGGAGAATTTGATCTCCACCGTGTTCGTCACCGTAAGATTGGTCAAATCGGCTTCCGCAATAATATCGCTGGACTGGATTTCCCTCCTGACGCTCAGGGGAGCATCAAAGGTCACACTACGCAGCACATCCGTATTGTCCAGCACCTCATAGATCTGATCATTATCGGTCAGCAGATTTATATTCAGCAGCGTTACCTTGACATTCTGAAAGCTCTTCTCCGCCACCGGATCATCGGTGCTGACTACCACGAACCACAGAGCAAAGGCAAGAAACAGGGATACCAGCTTCAGCAGCCAGTGGGAGAAAAACATTGATCGAATTTTTGAGCCTATTTTCCCTTTCATGCTTCCTGCTTGCCCTTTCCTTTCCATCTGCGCCTGCTCTTTCCCGTATCCTCTGACCGTTTGGTCAGTTCCTTCAGGCGCTCCTTAAGCCTCTCTCCGTCAAAATTCCGTTCCAGCTGTCCGGCCACGGCTACGCTGATCTTGCCGGTCTGTTCGGAGACAATCACCATAATCGAATCCGTAGCCTCCGAAATACCCACACCGGCTCTGTGCCTGGTACCCACTTCTTTGCTGATATCCCCGTTGTCCGTCAGCGGCAGATAACAGGTGGCCGAGGTAACCCGGTTTCCCCGGATGATCACGGCGCCGTCATGCAAGGGCGTATTGTGTTCAAAAATATTGATCAGCAGCTGGCTGGTTACCAGTCCGTCCACATAGATGCCGGTCCTCTCATAATCGCTCAGAGACTGCTTCTGCTCGATCACGATCAATGCCCCCGTCTTAACCTTGCTCATCTCCACACAGGCCCGGGTGATTTCATTCACTGTCTTCTCCGTAAAGGCATTATCCACATCTTTCCTGCCGCTGTCAAAAGGCAGCACATTGGCAATCAGGTTCTTATTGCCCAGCTCTTCCAGCGCCTTGCGCAGCTCCGGCTGCAGCACAATAAGAATGGCTGTCACAGCAAATCCGATAACATTTCTCCCCAGCCACAGAATCGTACTCATATTAAAATAGGAAGCGACGCCCCAGAAAATAAGGATCACAAGCAGGCCCTTGAGCAATGTCCAGGCCCTGGTCTTCTGTATCCACAGCATGATGTGATAGATCAGAAATGCAATAATCAGCATTTCCAGAACATCGCTCAATTCTATACTGGGCACATACCTTTTTAAATTTGTAATGATCTCTTTAAAAGCCTCTTCCATTCCTGTCTATCCTATATTTCTTCATAATCATCTGTGGGATCATCTGCCTCACTGCTGATGGTTACGCTCCTGCTGCCTCCCCGGCTCTGATAGGGTCTGGACTGCCCGCTCCTGCGTCCGCTGCCGGTACGCTCTGTCACCACGCTTCTGTTGACCCTCTGCGGAGCAATCGTCATATCCTCGTCTTCCTCGATCTCACGCACGGGCCTGCGCTGGGTATTGATATGCTTCACCGTCTTGGAGGCGGCGGACACACTCATCTTGGGAACCGCTTTCACATAATAGTAATATTCATCGTCCTCGTACTGCACCTTTTCTGTCCTGCTGTAATCCACGCAGAATCGGAAAAATTCCAGCACCTTGCCCACAATCAGCGCCACAATGCTGCCCAGAATCGCCATTCCCAGGGACAGCTTCGTATCATACATCAGATCGCCCACCAGAAGCACTACCAGATCTATAATTACGCCGGCAATCATCGCAATAGACCAGGAATAATCAATGGACATACGCCGGAGCAGGTATACCACGGTAATCGTAATGGCAAAGGCCACGATCAGTACCAGCATAGCCCGGTTGCCCAGAATACCGTCAATCACCAGCCTTAGCTTGGCTGTGGCTTCGTCCGCTCCCATGCTGCTGATCGTAGTGGCATTGGCGGAAATATTGGTCAGCATATAGTACACCACAATGCCGCAGCCTACGGGAATCGCCGCCAGCGGTGCCGCCAGCAGTCCCACAGCAATGGGAATCACATAGGGAATCTTCATCCCCAGCAGGACAACTGTAAAAATCAAAATCACAGAGTCCCTGGAGTTCAGCCGGAAAAACAGCAGGAACATGATCAGATAGATCGCCAGACCCGCAATAGCCACCTCCAGCGACAATTCATACAGGTGCATCAGGCTGAAAACCGCTGCAAATAAAACAATACAGCCATTGGGCAGGAAAGAACAGAGCAGGGAGACGATCAGCACCAGTCCCAGATTGTCCAGTTTGCTCATATATCCCAGTTCACCGTTCACCATGCAGATGGTCAGAAAAGCCAGCATGAATTTCAGAACAGGAACCAGAATAAATTCGCTCCTGCTGTAAAGCAGTTTCACTTTTTCCCGAATTTCTAATAAATTTCTCATGATATATCCTCATAATCTATTTTTATTACTGGCGATACATGCTCTCCAGTTTTTTCAGATTGTGATAATAGCATTTCAGGCTCTTTTTGGCCTTGCCATAACGATAGGCGCTGATGACATAGATGGCCACACAGTATACCACCACAAAGACTGCATACCATATCAGTACATTTTGCGCAAAAACCAGCAGATCCATCTTATAGATATCCGCCATAAATTCTTCAAAATCATATAATATATATAAACCAAAGCCCAGCACGAAAGCAATCGTGCCGCTCAGGAATGCACGCAGCAGCCGCACAGCAATATAGTCTCCCCGAAAATACTTTCCGATCGACATGCTTGCCTTGCCCTCGCCCTCCTCATAGGAGGCCATCTTCGTCATCAGAATGATCCTCTCTTCATTCAGCATAGCTTACCTCTTCTCACCATTTCATGTTACAGGAAACGCATTCTGGAGTTGCCGTCATCCTTTCGGAAAGGCTCCTGCTTCTTGGGAGCATTGTTTTTCAGCACTTCCTTGAACCCTCTGGTCACCTCCAGCTTGCACTTTTCACAGAATCTGCCGCTGCGGATCGGTGCGCCGCAGCTCTCACAGCTCAGCAGGATCGGAGATCCCTCTGCCAGCTCCAGACGATCCTCTCTCAACCACTGGCGGATCTGGTTAGGATCCACATCACAGGCCTCCGATACCTCATGGATACCCACACCGGGATTCGCACGGATATACTCCTTGACATCCTGAAACTTTTCCTCCAGCTTTTCCCTGCAGGCGGGACAGTAAACCGGCCCCCCGATATAGTTGAACAGTCTTCTGCAGCCCTTGCAATTCCTGACATTCATTGACAGCGCCCTCCTATCATACTAACTTCCAATCCCCGACCCAATCGCCAAAACAATGGAATATATCCTCTGGCAACCGCCAGCCAGAAGCGCCGCAGATACCTGATCCATCGTGCTCCCGGTGGTATAGATGTCATCTATCAATATAATTGTCTTTAATTTTACACCATTTTGCCGCAGATTAAAAGCTTTTTTCAAATTATTTACTCTTTCTTCAGGATTTAACTCTTTTAAGGGCCTGGTATTACGGTTTCTGACCACCAGATCCGTATAAACCGGGATATTCAGCTCCTTACCCAGAGCCTCAGCCAGAAGCTGTGCCTGATTGTACCCCCGGCGGCGGCGCTTGCCGGCATACATGGGAACGGGCACCAGTCCCTCCGGCTCCAGGCTCTGCATATAAGTGCCCAGCTGCTGTGCCAGCTCTCTCCCGAAAAATGCGGCATATTCCCTGCGTCCTCCGTACTTGAACCGGTACAGGGCCGGAACCACATCTTCATATTGGTATAAGGCTCTTCCTGCGGTAAAAAGATGTCTGCGGCGTCTGCAGTCCCCGCAGAACTCCTCCTCCTCATCCGCCAGCTTTTTGCCGCACCGGCAGCAGAAAGGCGCAGTCAGATAACGTACTTTCTGTCTGCAGGGCAGACACATCCTCTGGAGCCCCGTCCCCAGCACTTCATCACAAATCGGACATCTCACCGGATAGAGCCAGGAAGCCAGGATTTCCGGCCAGTTCTTCTTTTCCCCTTTTGCTGTAAAATGCAAATTCACTGCTTTACTGTTCCTCCCGCTCTGCCAGCTCCCTGATCCGCTGATCCAGGGAAGTATAGCGCCTGTTTTCACTGACATTGTCAATCATGCTGCGCACCGTCTCACTGCTGCCCAGAATCGTTACACAGCTTCTGGCCCTGGTAACGCCGGTATACAGGAGATTCCGGTTAAACAGCATCTTGGGCCCGGCCAGCAGCGGCAGAATTACCGCCGGATACTCGCTCCCCTGGGATTTGTGGATCGTGATAGCATAGGACAGTTCCAGTTCCTCCAGCAGAGCAAAGGGATAGGTCACTCTTCTGCCCTCGTCAAATTCCACCACCAGTTCCGAAGCGCTCTCCCGAATCTCCAGGATTCGCCCCATGTCCCCGTTAAATACCCCCATACCCTTGTCCACCGGGATGCCATAGCGGCTGACAATCTCCCACTCCAGCTGATAATTATTGCGCACCTGCATGACCTTATCCCCCTCCCGGAAAATGGTCTCCCCCGTCATATGCTCTCTTTTACTGTCGTCAGGGGGATTCAGGTACTGCTGCAGGATTCCGTTTAAGACCTCCACTCCCAGGCTGCCCTTGCGCATCGGCGTCAGCACCTGGATATCGTAGGGAGTGGCATGCACATAGGGCGGCAGTTTTTCCCGGATCAGCTGGATCATATGCTTATAGATCACATTCACATCGCTGCGTTCCAGCAGAAAAAAGTCCCTGCTCTTATTGTCCAGGGCGATCTGCTCTCCCCGATTGATATGGTGGGCATTGACCACAATGTCGCTCTCCCCGGCCTGGCGGAAGATCTTCTGCAGTACCACCGTGGGAAAGGCCTCCGACTGCATAATATCCCGCAGTACCTGGCCCGATCCCACGCTGGGCAGCTGATCCACGTCCCCCACCAGGATCAGCCTGGTGCCCGGCGCTATGGCTTTCAGCAGCGCCTGGAACAGCTGGAGATCCACCATGGACATCTCGTCGATGATCACCACGTCCGCCTCCAGCGGATTCTCTTCGTTTTTTTCAAAACGGATGCTGCGCTTATCCTCATCGGATACGGCACCGTTTAATTCCAGCATCCGGTGAATGGTTCGGGCTTCGAATCCGGTGGCCTCCGTCATGCGTTTGGCGGCCCGGCCCGTGGGCGCCGCCAGGAAAATATCGTAGCCCTCCCGCTCAAAGTACCGGATAATCGTATTGATGGTGGTAGTCTTTCCCGTACCCGGACCGCCGGACAGAATAAAGAGACCGTTCTGAATCGCCTCAAGCACCGCCCGGTACTGCAGCTCATCCAGCCGGATCCGGATCTCCTCTGTAATCCGGTCGATGGCCTGACGTACATGCTGCTGCTCCTGCCGCATGGGCAGATTCAGCTGATGCAGCATATTGGCACAGTTCAGTTCCCCATAATAGTAACTGGATGCATAGACCCGGTCCCCTTTGATCACCAGCTTTTTATCCATCATCAGGTTGTCCAGCTGGGGACGGATATTTTCCTCCGCCACCCCCAGCAGAGCGCCGGCACGTTTCAGCAGCACCTCCATGGGCAGATAGCAATGTCCCTCGCCCGTGGACTGGAGCAGCGTATAAAAGACCCCGCTGCGAATCCGATAATCTGAGTCCGTATGAATACCGATCCGCCCGGCAATCTCGTCCGCAATCCTGAAACCGATGCCATGGATATCCTCCGCCAGCCGGTAGGGGTTCTCTTTCATGATTCCGTACAGCGTCATGCCGTAGGTATCATAGATCCGCAGAGCCAGAGTATTGGAAATTCCGAACTGCTGCAGATAGATCAGGGCGTCCCGCAGCTCCCGTTTCTCCTCCATCTGCTGGGCAATCTCACGGGCTTTCCGCTGGCTGATGCCCTTAATCTCCGCCAGGCGTTCCGGTTCTTCCTCAATAATGCGGAAAGTATCGTCTCCGAATCTTTTCACAATGCGGGATGCCAGAGCCGCCCCCACGCCCTTGATGGCGCCGGAGCCCAGATAACGCTCCATACTCACCCGGTCCTTGGGAGCAACCGTCTGATAGGTACTGATCTTAAACTGAGTGCCATACGTGGGATGCTCCGTGTATTCCCCCCGGGCTTCTATGGTCTCTCCCTCCGTCAGGCCACGGCAGACGCCTACACAGGTCATCTCCGTCTCCTCTCCTATCAGTTCCATAACCGTGTAGCCGTTTTCCGGATTCTGATAAATAATGTGCTCCACATATCCGCTGACTGTATCCATATACACTCCTTTATCATGAAAAAAGGCTGCTTTTCTGATCAGCAGCCTTAGTATTTATTCCATATTTCTCTTCATTTGTTCATATAGCATCTGCGCCAGTCCCAGGCTGTTCTGCTCCGTCGAATCTTCCGCCACCTGCTGGATCATCTGTTCCTTATAATAATCCATCAGCGTGGTACTGGAACCCGACATGCCGTCCGTACTGTAGCTGGGCACCGTCTTCTCCATTGCTTTAAACATCTGCTCCAGGAAGTAGGCCTCAAACTGCTTACAGGCGTCCATCAGCTCCTCGTCAGTGGTGCTGCTGTAGTCTGTCTGCAGCTGCTCTTCCAATTTGGAGGCAGACGCATTGGTGGCTGCCATACTGGTCATACTGTTAATGCTGCTTGTATTCCACAGATTACCGATATCCATTGTTTACCCTTCCTTATCTTCTCAGGTTATTCGCCTGCTGCATCATCTCGTCCGACGCCGTGATGGCCTTGGAATTCATCTCGTAGGCCCTCTGTGCCACGATCATATTTACCATCTCATCCACTACCTGCACATTGGAACCCTCCAGATAATTCTGGATCACTTCACTCTTCTCCACGTTCGTACTGGTGAACTCATTGATGGGCTGGCCGCTGGCTGCGGTTTCCCCATACAGGCTGTCTGCCAGACGTTCTAAGCCCGCCGGGTTATTGAACTGTGTCAGTCCGATCTGGATCCCCAGAGACTGGGGAATATTCCTTGCATCAGGATAACAGATTACGCCATCAGAGGTAACCGTGATCCGGCTGACCGTATAACTGCTGTTTAAGATAATCGGATCCCCGTCCGTATCCAGCACCGGCAATCCATCCGAAGTAGCCAGTATATTGGAGCCGTTCTCACCCAATGTCCAGTCAAAATTACCGTTTCTGGTATAGTATGTATTGCCGTCAGCACCCTGTACGCTGAAAAAGCCCTTGCCGTCAATGGCAAATGCCGTATCCTTATCGGAAGCAAGCAGCGGCCCCTGTTTAAACAAAGAGGTAATGGATGCGTTGCGTACACCCAGTCCAACCTGAGCGCTGGTAGGCTTCGGGGATCCGTCCGCCGTGGTAGTCTTCTGCTGCAGATTCTGATACAAAAGGGACTTAAATTCATTCACCTCGGTCTTGTAGCCGT
The DNA here is from genome assembly GCA_017624175.1 of Lachnospiraceae bacterium. GTDB lineage: Bacteria > Bacillota > Clostridia > Lachnospirales > Lachnospiraceae > Acetatifactor. Next base: position 22,429 of record JAGANP010000088.1, read on the forward strand.
TTGTATTTACATTTGCCAGATTGTTGGCAATGGTATCCACATTGGTCTGCTGTGCAATCATGCCGGTCGCTGCCGTCCATAAACTTCGAACCATATTCTACCTCCTGTCATGCCGCAGCGGCGGCATGCTTCCTTTTCTCACATGTTTATCTGAGTCTGCCCAGCTGGTTCACTGCGATATCCAGACTCTCGTCATAGGTCTGTACGATCTTCTGATTCGTCTCGTAGGCTCTGGTGACACTGATCATATTGACCATCTCTGTGACCACGGACATATTGGACATCTCCAGCACCCCGGATTTCACCTGTGCAGTGCCGTCCGTCAGGCTGGCTCCCTCGATCGGCTGAAAAAAGGTATCCCCATATTTTTCCAGATAATCATAATCCTCAAAATCCGCCACCTGGATCTGTGCTACTGCCTCTCCCTCCTGGTAAATCGTCCCCGTCTCGTCAATGGTGGAATCCACCAGCGTATTCAGTTGGATCCGGCGATTCCGGGTATCCAGCACATACATGCCGTCATTATTTACCAGATAGCCCTCCCGGGTCAGTGTAAAGTCACCCGCACGGGTATATTTGGTAGAGGTCTCCCCCGCACTGTTGGTATATTCCAGTGCAAAGAAACCGCTGCCGGACAAAGCCAGGTCGTAGGTATTATCCTTAATTCTGAATGATCCCTGGCTGTAATCCGTATAATTTTCGCCGATCTTTACACCCAGCCGGTTCAGTCCGATGGGCTGTACGTTCCCCAGTCCCACCGAGGAATCCTTGACTTTCACCGCCAGCACATCCCGAAATGCCTGACTGGTGGAGCCTTCCTTTTTAAAGCCAACCGTCGAGGCATTCGCCAGGTTGTTGGTTAATATATCCATACGGTTCTGTTCATTGCGCAGCCCCGTATGTGCCGTATATAGTCCTCTCAGCATAATCCGGCCTCCTTTTTTGTCTTAAGCGTCTGTTGTCCGCCCGGCTTATTGCCGGCAGCCGTTAATCCTCCCGGTAACCGGCCAGGAACTCCACATACTTACCGGTGCCGATAGCCACCGCCGTCATGGGATCCTCCGCTGTCATGGTATTAATTCCGGTCTTGGCGGAAATCAGATCCTCCAGGCCCCGCAGCAGACTGCCGCCGCCTGTCAGTACGATTCCTCTGTCAGCAATATCCGCTGCCAGCTCGGGGGGCGTCTTCTCCAGCACACTGTGAATGGTCTCCACAATCTGGGCTGTGGTCTCCCGCAGTGCCTCCTCCGTCTCCTCGGAGGACACTTTTACCGTCTTGGGCAGACCTGTCACCAGGTTACGGCCCCGGACATCCATATAGTCAACCTCCGGTCTCTTGTAGGCAGAGCCGATCTTGATCTTCAGATCTTCGGCAGTGCGCTCACCGATCAGGAGGTTATGCTTCTTACGCATATAACGAACGATTGCCTCGTCAAAATCATCTCCGGCAATCTTGATGGAAGCGCTGACCACAGTGCCCCCCAGGGAAATCACCGCAATATCGGAGGTACCGCCGCCGATATCCACGATCATATTGCCGCAGGGCTTGGAGATATCAATGCCTGCGCCAATGGCTGCTGCAATGGGCTCCTCGATGATAAACACCTCTCTGGCGCCTGCCTGGTAGGTAGCGTCCTCAACGGCTTTCTTCTCCACCTCGGTCACGCCGCTGGGCACACAGACGGCAATGCGGGGCTTACGGAAAGTCCTCTTGCCCAATGCCTTCTGAATAAAATATTTCATCATCTTCTCGGTTACGGTATAGTCAGAGATTACGCCCTGGCGCAGCGGCCTCACCGCCACAATATTGCCGGGGGTACGGCCCAGCATCAGCCGGGCATCCTCACCGATGGCCTTAATCTTATTGGTATCTCTATCGAAAGCTACAACAGACGGCTCTTTCAGGACTACTCCCTTTCCTCTGATGTAAACTAAAATGCTGGCGGTTCCCAGGTCAATTCCGATGTCAGTATACATGTGTTTACTACCCCTTTCTCATGGTATCTATGATAATGTTTCCACTTTCTGCCAAAATTAATCAGTCCATGCTGCAGACGCATAACGTCAAAGTACATTATACATGAAAACTTTTCATTTTCAAAGGGGTTTCATCAAATTTTCAAAAATTTTAGACGCACAAAAGGAAACGTTTCCTTCCGTCCTTTTATGCGTCCATGAGTTTCAATAAAATATATCGGCCGGTTTTCGGAATGCTTAACCCCTTTCCAGCATTTTTTTCACATAAATTCCGGTATAGGAGCCGGGGATCCGGGCTACCTCCTCCGGCGTTCCCTGGGCAATGACCGTCCCGCCCCGGTCTCCTCCCTCGGGACCCATGTCGATAATATAGTCCGCCGTCTTGATCACATCCAGATTGTGCTCAATGACAATCACCGTATTGCCGCCGTCCGCCAGCTTATGCAGGATCTCCACCAGCTTGTGCACATCCGCAAAATGCAGTCCCGTGGTGGGTTCGTCCAGAATATAAACCGTTCTGCCGGTGCTGCGCCGGGACAGCTCGGCCGCCAGCTTGATCCGCTGGGCCTCGCCGCCGGACAGAGTAGTGGAGGGCTGTCCCAGCTTCACGTAGGACAATCCCACATCATACAGGGTCTGGATCTTGTTGCGGATCGAGGGCACATTTTCAAAAAAAGGCAGCGCCTCCTCCACCGTCATATCCAGCACGTCATAGATACTCTTTCCCTTATACTTCACATCCAGGGTCTCCCGGTTATAGCGTTTCCCGCCGCAGACCTCACAGGGCACATATACATCCGGCAGAAAATGCATCTCAATCTTAATAATGCCGTCTCCGCTGCAGGCCTCGCAGCGGCCGCCTTTCACATTAAAGCTGAAGCGCCCCTTGTTGTAGCCTCTGGCTTTGGCATCCGACGTAGAAGCAAACAGATCCCGGATCATATCAAACACACCGGTGTAGGTAGCCGGATTGGATCTGGGGGTACGCCCGATGGGGGACTGGTCAATATCAATCACCTTGTCCAGCTGCTCCATCCCCTCGATTCCCTTATGCTTCCCGGGAATCACCCGGGCCCGGTTCAGATCCCGGGAGAGATGCTTATTCAGGATCTCATTTACCAGGGAGCTCTTGCCCGATCCCGATACGCCGGTGACGCAGGTCATAACCCCCAGAGGGAAAGTCACATTGATATTTTTCAGATTATGCTCCGCTGCGCCCAGCACCTTGATGTAACCGGTGGGCTTACGGCGCACCTTGGGCACGGGAATAGACTTTTTACCGCTCAGATACTGGCCGGTAACGGATTCCTCTACCTGCATGATCTCCTGGGCCGTACCCACAGCCACCACCTCACCGCCATGGGACCCGGCGCCGGGGCCGATGTCCACGATATAGTCCGCCGCCAGCATGGTATCCTCATCATGCTCCACTACGATCAGCGTATTGCCCAGATCCCGCAGATGCTTCAAAGTGGCCAGCAGCTTGTCATTGTCCCGCTGATGCAGACCGATACTGGGCTCGTCCAGAATGTAGCAGACGCCCACCAGACCGGAACCGATCTGGGTAGCCAGGCGGATCCGCTGGGCTTCCCCGCCGGAGAGGCTGGCCGTTCCTCTGGCCAGGGACAGGTAGTCCAGTCCCACATCCAGCAGGAATTTCACCCGGGCTCGAATCTCTTTTAACAGCTGCTTGCCGATCAGCTCCTGCTGGGGTGTCAGCTGCAGATGCGTGACAAAATTATACAGATCCGTGATGGACATAGCCGTTACTTCATAGATATTTTTATCACATACCGTCACCGCCAGGGACTCCCGTTTCAGACGCATTCCCTTACATTCCTTACAGGGGGTAATCCGCATGAAAGACTCATACTCCGCCTTGGAGCTCTCGGAAGCGGTCTCACGGTAGCGCCTCTCTACGCTGCGGATCAGCCCCTCAAAGGCGATGGGATACACCCCCTTGCCCCGCTGACCCTCATAATATACCTGAACCTCCCTGCCCTCCGTGCCGTGAATCAGAATATTCCTGATCCTATCGGGATAGTCCTGAAACGGAGTGTCCAGATCAAAATCATATGCCTTGCACAAAGCCTGCAGGATGGCATTGGTAAAGCTACCCTTGGTGTTACAGGATTGCCAGCCCAGAACTGTGATAGCACCCTCATTAATGGACAGCCGCTGATCCGGGATCATCAGATCCACATCAAACTCCATCTTATAGCCCAGTCCAAAGCACACCGGACAGGCGCCGAAGGGATTGTTAAAGGAGAAACTGCGGGGCTCCACCTCGCTGATGCTGATGCCGCAGTCCGGACAGGAAAAGCTCTGGGAAAAGCTTAAGGTCTCGCCCCCGATGACATCCACCTCCAGCAGTCCCTCCGCCAGTTCCAGCACATTCTCAATGGAATCTGCCAATCGCTTCTGGATTCCCTCCTTTACCACCAGACGATCCACCACAATCTCAATGTTATGCTTAATATTTTTCTCCATGGGGATTTCCTCGGAGAGCTCGTACAGATTGCCGTCCACCCGCACTCTGACATAGCCGCTTCTCTTGGCCCGGTCAAATACCTTTTCATGCAGGCCCTTGCGCCCTCTGACCACCGGCGCCAGCAGCTGGATCCTGGCTCCTTCTCCCAGCTCCATGATCTGGTCCACCATCTGATCCACCGTCTGTTTGGCGATAACCCTGCCGCATTTCGGGCAGTGGGGAGTACCGATCCGGGCGTACAGCAGCCGGAAATAGTCATAGATCTCCGTCACCGTACCCACTGTGGAACGGGGATTGCGGTTGGTAGATTTCTGGTCAATGGAGATCGCCGGGGAAAGTCCGTCGATCCGTTCCACATTGGGCTTTTCCATCTGTCCCAAAAACATGCGGGCATAGGAGGACAGGGACTCCATATACCGGCGCTGCCCCTCCGCATAGATCGTGTCAAAGGCCAGAGAAGACTTACCGGAACCGGACATGCCTGTCAACACCACAAATTCATTCCTGGGGATATCCACATCAATATTTTTCAGATTGTGCTCGCAGGCGCCTCTGATTTTGATATACTCCTTTTTCGGGAGCATTTTCTTTACTTCTTCCATCTTGTATTACCTCGCTATTCCTCTCCTTGCATATCGCAGATTATACCTGCGGCAATGCACCAATACGTATTGGACTGCGCCGGCTGCCGGACTTACTCTTCATCCAGCTGGCTGCGCTTTGTCTTCAGTTCCAGCATCTTATCCCGCAGCTCTGCCGCCGCCTCAAAGTTCAGGTCCGCCGCTGCTTTCTGCATCTTTTTCTGGATATCGGCAATCAGCTTATCCAGCTCCTTACAGCTCATGGACTCAGGATCTTTCTCAAAGCGCACCTCTTCCTCCGCAATCTTTCTGGAGATACTGATCAGATCCCGAACTGCCTTCTTAATGGTCTGGGGCGTAATGCCATGGGCCTCATTATAGGCCGTCTGAATTCCCCGGCGGCGGTTGGTCTCGTCAATGGCCGTGCGCATGGAATCGGTGATCACATCCGCATACATGATCACATGGCCCTGAGCGTTTCGTGCCGCACGTCCGATGGTCTGGATCAGGGAGGTGCTGCTGCGCAGGAATCCCTCCTTGTCCGCATCCAGAATGGCCACCAGGGAGATCTCCGGGATATCCAGTCCCTCCCGGAGCAGATTGATGCCCACCAGCACGTCGAACACATCCAGACGCATATCCCGGATGATCTCCGCCCGCTCCAGGGTATCAATATCCGAGTGCAGATATCTGACCCGTATCCCCACTTCTTTCATATAATCGGTCAGATCCTCCGCCATACGCTTGGTCAGGGTGGTGATCAGCACCTTGTTATGCTGAGCCACCTCTTTATTGACTTCCCCGATCAGGTCGTCCACCTGCCCCTCCACCGGACGCACATCCACCTGGGGATCCAGAAGCCCCGTGG
>JAGANP010000089.1 GCA_017624175.1 Lachnospiraceae bacterium
ATGCCCGTTCCCAAGCTGATGGAAGCCAGCAATTACTGGCTCCAGCTGGAGGTGCTGTTTGCCAAGGTGTGGAACGGAGATGACGTCAGTGCGCTGGTGGAGCAGCTGGATCAGCAGATGCGCACCCAGATACAATAGCTTGTTATAGTTTTTCCGCATATGGAACCAATCATCTGGATATCCTATTACTATCTTACAGGAAAGGACAGAAAAAGATGATTGGTTTTTTTATTGCCCTGATCTCCGGGGCGCTGATGAGTATTCAGGGAGTATTCAACACCCAGGTGACGAAAAATTCCAGTATCTGGGTGGCCAGTGCGTTTGTACAGTTTACGGCACTGCTGGTATGTCTGGGGGCATGGCTGATCACGGACAGGAGCAGTCTGCTGGCGCCTCTGAAGGTGGAGCCGAAGTATATGCTGCTGGGCGGCGCCATCGGCGCCTTTATTACCTATACCGTCATTAAGAGCATGGATTCCCTGGGGCCTGCCCGGGCTGTTATGCTGATCGTGGTGGCACAGCTCCTGGTGGCCTACATTATTGAATTGTTCGGCTGGTTCGGCGTGGAGAAGCAGCCCTGGGAATGGCGCAAGGCCATCGGCATGGCAGTGGCCATTGCAGGCATTATTCTGTTTAAATGGAAATAAATTTAAATGATTTTTAAGGTTTTGCCACTTGCCAATGCAAAATACTTCCTTTACAATAAAGTTATCAGCATAGAGAGGCATTCCGAGTACCCCAGGGGAAAGGAACTATGATGAGAATACTAAGAAATTTATTGATTGTGCTTGTACTGATGGCGTCGGCTTTCAGCGGCTGCGGCCGGGAGCCGGAGATTCTCTTTTTTGAGGAGAACGGCGCCGAAGACGCATACGCAAGGACCGGGGCGCAGGATGCTGCCGGACAGGATTCGCTGCGGGAAAGACAGAGCGCAGCGGGAAGCGGAGCCGTGCAGACGGGGACGCCGGAAGCTGTCCGGGAGGAGGACGCCGCTGCGGCAGGGCAGATCTGGGTGCATGTCTGCGGCCAGGTGCAGTGTCCGGGAGTAGTGGCGCTGTCTGCGGGCAGCCGTGCCTGGGAGGCGGTGGAGGCCGCCGGAGGACTGACGGAGGAAGCGCAGGAGGAGGCCGTGAATCTGGCGGCATTGCTGCAGGACGGGGAAAAACTGTACATTCCGGCTCTGGGGGAACCTGCGCCGGAGGCGGTGAAAGCGGCTTCGGAGAGTGGACTGGTCAATCTGAATACGGCGGATGCGGAGAGACTGCAGAGTCTGCCGGGGATCGGGGAAAGCCGGGCGGCGGATATCCTATCCTACCGGGAGAGAAACGGCGGTTTTAAGTCTGTGGAAGAGATCATGCAGGTGCCGGGCATCAAGGAAAGCATATATGAGAAGATAAGAGATAAAATAACGGTGGATTAGCCGCCAGGGAAGGATGGTAAGGGAATGGCTGCAAAGAGAGCTTTGGTAGTGGATGATGAGAAACTGATCGTAAAAGGGATCCGGTTCAGTCTGGAACAGGATGATATACAGGTGGACTGTGCCTATGACGGAGAGGAAGCATTGGAACTGGCACGGGCGAACCAGTATGATATCATCCTGCTGGATGTGATGCTGCCGAAGCTGACAGGTTTTGAGGTGTGCCAGCAGATCAGGGAATTTTCCAATGTACCCATTATCATGCTGACGGCTAAGGATGATGACATGGACAAGATTCTGGGCCTGGAATACGGCGCAGACGATTACATTACCAAGCCTTTCAATATCCTGGAGGTAAAAGCAAGGATCAAGGCCATCATGCGCCGGATCGAGCCCAAGAAAGGACAGGCAGAGCAGCAGAAGGATCTGGTCAGCGGCGAGATGCGCCTGGACTGCGAGGGCAGGCGGGCTTATGTGTCCGGCCGGGAGATCGGCCTGACGGCCAAGGAATTTGAAGTGCTGGAGCTGCTGATGACCAATCCCAATAAGGTGTACAGCCGGGAAGCCCTGCTGAAGATCATATGGGGCTCCGATTATCCCGGTGATGTACGGACAGTGGATGTACATATCAGGAGATTGCGGGAGAAGATCGAGACCAATCCCAGTGAGCCGCAGTATGTGCATACCAAATGGGGAGTCGGATATTATTTTTACAATGTGTAGGTCATGATGAAGAACATTTTGCAGAAAATCAAAAAAGTAATTCGCCAGTATATCAGTCTCCGCAGCCTGCGTGCCAGAATATTTCTCATTGTGCTGGTGGTGGGAATCGTCCCCAGCGTGGCCATGCGTTACGGGATTATGAGAAATTATGAGCAGCGGGCGGTGGAGCAGAGGACGGTGACGGTTCAGAACCAGCTGAAGATTGTGGCGGATCATCTGATCAATGAGGACTATCTGAATACCAGGACGTCCAAGGTGATCAATGCAGAGCTGGAGATGCTTTCCAATCTGTATGACGGGCGTGTGCAGATCATCAGCGGGAATCTGAAAGTAATCAAGGATACATATGGGATCAGTGAGGGAAAGACCATTATTTCGGAGGAGGTAATCAAATGCTTCATGGGAGAGAGTCTTTCCAATTATGATGCCCAGTATGGCTATATTGAGCTGACCATTCCCATCATTGACAATCAGATTGTCATTGAGGATACCCAGGGAGCTGCTGCGGGCAATGTCATAACGAACGGCGTCAGGCAGCCGGATCCCCGGGTTAAGGGGGTGATGCTGACCAGTATTTCCACGGATTATATTACCGATACCCTGACGATTCTGAGCCGGAAAGCGAGTATCCTGGAGGCGCTGATGATCATGGCCATCGTGGCCATCGCCCTGATCCTGTCCATCGTGCTGACCAGGCCCTTTGAGCGGGTTACCAAAGCGATCAATGAAGTAAAGGATGGGTACAACAATGAAAGTATTTCCGTTCCGGATCTGGCAGAGACGGAGCACATTGTGGAGGCTTTCAATCAGCTGCTGCAGCGCATGAAAGTGCTGGATGATTCCCGGCAGGAATTTGTGTCCAATGTGTCCCATGAGCTCAAGACGCCCCTTACCTCCATGAAAGTGCTGGCGGATTCCCTGCTGGCACAGGAAAATGTTCCGGCGGAGCTGTATCAGGAATTCATGGAGGATATTGTCTCGGAGATCGACCGGGAGAATCAGATCATTACAGATCTGCTGGCTCTGGTAAAGATGGACAAGAAAGTATCGGCGCTCAATATTGCCGTGATCAATATCAATGACCTGACGGAGCTGATCCTGAAGCGGCTGCGTCCCATTGCCCGGAAAAAGGATGTGGAGGTGGTCTTTGAGAGTGTGCGTCCTGTGGTGGCAGAGGTGGACGAGGTAAAGATGACGCTGGTGATGTCCAATCTGGTGGAGAATGCGATCAAGTACAACAAGGAGCATGGCTGGGTCAAGGTGGTGCTGGATGCGGATCATCAGTATTTTACTTTCGAGGTCAGCGATTCCGGCATCGGCATTCCGGAGGACTGTCTGGCGCAGATCTATGAGCGGTTTTACCGGGTGGATAAGTCCCATTCCCGGGAGATCGGCGGTACGGGATTGGGCCTGGCGATCACCAAGAGCGCTGTGCTGATGCACCGGGGTTCTATCACGGTGACCAGTACGGAGGGAGAGGGCTCTACTTTCCTGGTAAAGATCCCGCTGAATTATATTGCACAATAGTAGTGTGAGAAGAAAAATGAGGTTCCGCAGAACGGAATCATGGAGGAACAGGATGAAACGGATCATGACAATCCTGCTTGTGCTGATCTGTCTGGTTTCATTTACTGCCTGTGGAGAGGAGAATGTGGACCAGACAAAAATTTACTCGGTCTACTATATCAATAATGCAGAGACCAAGGTGGAGATGCACGAGTATTATATGGAGGCGGAGGAGCTGGAAGACCAGGTGACGGAGCTTCTGAACGCACTGGCTACCACTCCGGCCCGGCTGGAATATAAGGCTCCGCTGGGCATGGGCTTTCAGATACAGAATGTGGAAATCAAAATGGGAAAGATACAGCTGGACGTAACGGAGAACTACTACGACATGTCCGTAACCACGGAGGTGCTGGTAAGAGCCGCCATCGTGAGGACGCTGACGCAGCTGTCCCAGATCAATTTTGTGTCCATTACAGTCAATGGGAATCCATTGGTGGATTCTCTGGGCAATATTGTGAGTACCATGAACCGGGACCAGTTTGTGGAAAACGACGGAAACGCCATCAATACCTACGAGGAAGTGAAGCTGAAGCTGTATTTTGCCAATGAAGCCGGGGACGGGCTGATTGCTGCCAATCGTACCAAGGAGTACAACACCAATATCTCCCTGGAGAAGCTGATTGTGGAGGAGCTGATCAAAGGGCCCGGCGTGGAGGGGCTGTATCCCACCATCAATCCGTCCACCAAGGTGGCCAGCGTAACGGTAAGGGATGGGGTGTGCTATGTGAATCTGGATGAGACTTTCCTGACCCAGCCCTATAACGTTTCGGCGGAGGTGACGATCTATTCCATTACCAATTCCCTGGTGGAGCTGAGCAGTGTAAACCGGGTCCAGATATCCATCAACGGGGACAATTCCATGACTTATCGGGAAAAATACAGTCTGACCACTTATTTTGAGCGGAATCTGGATATTGTGACGACCCTGGACTAAAGAAAATGGAGGAAAGTTGAACAGAATAAAGCGGCCGCTTTTATGCGGGTGCCTGGTGCTGATTGCGGTCATTGTGCTGATCCAGAGGCTGGTGGATCCACCGCCCTGGGAGCCGCAGCTGCCCCGTGAGCTGACGGGGCAGCCGCTGACGGTGATCGGCCAGGTATATGAAAAGGAGGTCCGTACCTTATACGGACAGGAGATTCTATATCTTTATCTGCAATCTGTGACTGTGTCGTCTGACGCAGGATCGGGGGACAAAGGATCTGTCCCGGAATTTTCGGAATACAATATAGAGGAAAAGCTGATATGCCAGCTGGCGGCGGACCAGGCGGCCTGGGAAAGTACGTCTGCAGGAAATGATACCGCCCGGGGAGCGGGGAACCTGACGGCGCTGGAGGCCCAGATCTGTCTGGGCAGCCGGGTGGCAGTATGCGGAGAGCTGGAGCTGTACAGCCATGCTACCAATCCGGGGGAATGGGACAGCGCCGGTTATTACCTGATTACCGGTGTGGCGGGGAGGCTGAAACAGGCGCAGCTGCTGGGGATCGACGGCGGGAGGTGGCGGTTCAGGGAGGCGCTGAGGCGGTGCCGTACCCGGCTGAAAAACCGGCTCTACCAGGCCCTGCCCCAGCAGGAGGCCTCCGTCCTGGCCAGGATGCTGCTGGCGGAAAAATACGGTATGGATCAGGACATAAAGGAGTTGTATCAGAAGAATGGGATTTCCCATGTGCTGGCCATCTCCGGACTGCATATCACGCTGTTGGGCATGGGGCTTTACCGCCTGCTGCGACGGTGCGGCTGTCCCATCGCTCCTGCGGCCATAGCAGGAGGCGGTATGATCCTGTTATATGGGGGAATGATCGGCTGGGGGATCTCTGCGGTCCGGGCCATCGGCATGTATCTGATCCGTATGCTGGGGGAGGTCTGGGGCAAACATTATGATATGCTGACGGCCATGGGCGTGCTGGCGGCGGGGATGGTATGCGGTAATCCCCGAATCGTGTATCACAGCGGCTTCCTGCTGTCCTTTGGCGCTGTGGCAGGCATGGGGGTGATGTATCCCGCATTGGCGGAGCTGGTGCCCGGGAAGTGTAAGGGGCTGTCGGCCAGCCTGTCCGTCACCCTTGCCACACTGCCCATTCAGCTGTATTTCTTTTATCAGATTCCCGTCTATGGCACTCTGCTGAACCTGATCGTACTGCCGCTGATGAGTCTGCTGCTGGCAGGCGGTCTGGTGCTGATGGTCCTGCCGGGCGCAGTGCCGGTGCAATGGATCGTGCAGGGGATCCTGGCCCTGTATGAGGGATTATGCCGGTTGGCGGAGCGGCTGCCGGGTCATCTGTGGATCACGGGCCGCCCTGAACGGTGGCAGATCGGGGGCTATTATCTGCTGCTTACGGCGGCATTTATCGGGCTGAAACAATGGAGAGCAGCGGCTTCCCGACACAGCGCTGCGGAACCGGAAAGGGAGAAATCCGCCCGGGTATGGCGCTGCCGGCTGATCCCCCTGAAGGGTCTGCTGCTGATGCTTACGGCAGTCCTGCTGCTGACCCGGCGCTGGGACAAGGGCTTTTCCCTGACCATGCTGGATGTGGGACAGGGGGACTGTATCTGCGTGCGCACAGCCCGGGGGCAGACCTATTTATTTGACGGCGGGAGCAGCAGCCGCAGCCGGGTGGGCGAATATGTGCTGGTTCCCTATCTGAAGTCTCAGGGGATCAGCCGGGTGGAGGGGATTTTTGTATCCCACGGGGATCAGGATCATATGAATGCGGTGAAAGAATTGCTGACGGACAGTGACGGGATCCGTCTGGATACGCTGTATCTGCCGCAGCTTGCACAGCCGCAGCCGGAGGCGCTGGAGGAGCTGGCAGCACTGGCCCGGGAGGCGGACTGCCGGGTGGTGTATCTGTCCCGGGGGATGGGCTGGCAGCAGGGAGATTTCCGTCTGACCTGTCTCTGGCCCCTTGCGGGCTATGCGGGGGAAAGCAATGCCTCTTCCGCCTGTTATCTGCTGGAAGAGGGCGGTTTTCGGGTGCTGCTGACCGGGGATGTTGAGGGAGAGGGGGAGACGGCGGTGACCGGGTATCTGCAATCGCTGGCTATATCGTCTGTGGATGTGCTTAAGGTGGCCCACCATGGTTCCCGGTACTCCACCTCGGATTCCTTTCTGCAGGCGGTCAGTCCCCGGCTGGCTCTGATTTCAGCGGGCCGTGACAACTCTTATGGGCATCCTCATGCAGAACTGCTGGAACGGCTGGAAAGGGCAGGCTGCCTGATCCTCCAGACCCCGGAGAGCGGGGCGGTTACCGTGCGGATCAGCGGGAAGAAAGAGGGCGAAGCAAGTTATAGAAAAGTCATTGAATAAGTGCTACAATAAATACGTTACAAGCCGGAACCGGCAGATCGGTACTAAGGAGGAGAGTTATGGATAAGATGGTACAGGGAAAGAATCTGATCTTAGTAGTGGACATGTATGGCTGCCCTAACCGGTGCAGGCATTGCTGGCTGGGGCATATGCCGAACCGGAAAATGGAGGACAGCGCAGACGAATGGATCTTCAATTATTTTAAGCCCTACTTTGAGAATATCACATATTACAGCTGGCTGAGAGAACCGGATTTCTGCGACGATTATAGAGAGCGCTGGACAAAGGATATTCAGCTTTCACGAGGCATCATGCCGCAGAGATTTGAACTGGGAAGCTTCTGGCGTATCGTCAGGGACAGAAGCTATGTGAAGTTCTTAAAGGAAGTGGGGGTGAAAAGGGTACAGCTGACCTTTTTCGGACTGGAAGAAACCACCGACAGATATGTGGGCAGAAAGGGGGCTTTTAAGGAGCTGCTGCAGGCAACGTACATATTAATCAAAAACGAAATAGCGCCCCGGTGGCAGGCGTTCATCAATGAAGGAAATAAAGAGGAGATCGTGCAGCTGCTTCCCCTGATTGAGGAACTGAATTTATATGACCGATGTGCGGAGTTTGGTGTCCCGTTCAGCTTTTTTGTTCATGCGGGCTCATGTGACGGCGAGAATCGCAAATTATATGGAATTCGCATCAATAAGCAGGATATCCCGAAAGCAATTATCCCGTACTTTCTCCACTATGATAAAGTAAAAACAGAGAGGGAATGGTGCGAATTACTGAAAGAGGAACCCAAGTCGGTGATGTATCACAATGAAAAGGATATTGTTCTGAATATATCCAACTGCTTTGATGTGTATTTTAATTTTACCCATATGACGCCAAACTGGAAAATCGGTAATTTAAAGGAGGACAAACGTGAGGAGCTGATCCGGAGAATTATAGACGAGGATACCCAGGCGTTAAAGCTTGCAGGGAAAATTTCCATCGGCGAATTAGTCCGCAAATACGGCGATTTTCAGTCAGATAAGGCTTTTGAAGTCGGAGACTATAAGAGCTATCTCCTGAACCGCTATATCGACGGGCAATAGGCTGCAGTGATTCAGTATGCAGAGGGAGCGGATATCATGCTTTGGTATATTTTTAAGCTATGCATTATTGTCCTTGTGGTGCTGCCTGTTTATCTCCTGATCCGCAGGCCATGGCAGGAAAAGTCTGCGAGGGCATGGGTGGAGACCGCATTTATGGTGTTTATGGCAGGACTGATGGCGCTTGTGCTGGAAGGCGAGTACGGGAATCCGGTCAGGATGGCGGAAACCGCAGCCGGACGGATTGCAGCCGGAGAGGGGATGAATCTGATTCCCTTTCGTACCATCAGCGGCTTCTTCCGACATTTTGCCCCGGATGATTTTCTGATTAATGTTGTGGGAAATATTGTGATGTTTATTCCCTGGGGCTTTGGCCTGGTACTGCTGTGGAAAAGGAAGCAGACAATTCGGTCCGTAATTCTGCATTCCTTTCTGCTGCCGGTTTTCATAGAGACAAGCCAGCTGTTCATCGGGAGGAACGTGGATGTGGATGACCTGATCCTGAATTTTTTGGGAGGATGTCTGGGGGTAGGACTGTATTTTGGCCTCAGGAAAGCTGTTCCGGATTTGGAAAAGCTGGCCAGATAAGGGACCGGGGGAAAACAGGAGGAAGATCCCCTTGAAATCACACGGGATTTCTTTTATATTATAGGTATGCGGAAGATTTATTCCCAGGCAGGAGGTACATCGTGCAGCGAATCAATAATGACATTAAATCCGGACAGTTTCAGCCAGTGTACCTTCTCTACGGTGAGGAGCGTTACTTAAAGCGCCAGTACCGGGACAAGCTGAAGACCGCACTCTGTGCCCCGGATGACAATATGAACAACCATTTTTATGACGGCAAGGGCATCTTTGTGGGAGAGATCATTGATCTGGCGGAAACTCTGCCCTTTCTGGCACAGCACCGTGTGATATTTATGGATAACAGCGGGCTGTTTAAGTCCGGCGGCGAGCAGATGGCAGAATATCTGGGGGCCCAGAATGAGTCCACCGTGCTGATCTTCACGGAGACGGAGGTGGATAAGCGGAGCAAGCTGTTTAAGGCGGTGCAGGCCCATGGCTGCGCAGTGGAATTTACCCAGCAGGATGAAAATACCCTGAAACGCTGGGTGGCAGGCGTGCTGGGCAGGGAGGGCAAGAAGATCACGGAGAGTACGGCGCTGCTGCTGCTGAATAAGACCGGCACTGACATGGAAAATATTAACATGGAACTGGAGAAGCTGATCTGTTATTGTATGGATAAGGAAGTTGTGGAGCCCCAGGATGTGGAGGCAGTCTGCACTACCCGGGTCTCCAACCATATTTTGATATGGTGACCGCCATTGCGGAGAAGCGGCAAAAGGATGCGCTGGAGCTGTATTATGATCTGCTGACGCTGAAAGAGCCCCCCATGCGGATCCTGTTCCTGATCGCCAGACAGTGCAATCTGCTGCTGCAGGCCAAGGCCATGAAAAATAAGGGCCTGTCCAATAAGGAGATCGCCTCCGGTCTGGGGGTGCCGCCCTTTGCGGTGAATAAATATCTGAATCAGGCGTCCCGGTTCAAGGCTTCTGTTCTGCGTCAGGCGCTGGTGAAGTGCGTGGAGGCGGAGGAAGCAGTAAAAACAGGGCGCATGAATGATGTCATGAGTGTGGAAATACTGATCGTATCGGTGTTTGAGGGATGATTATCGGACATAATATCTGCTATGATGGACTCATAAAGTAGAGACAGGGCAAAAGGTTCTGGGAATCGGAGGTATTTTATGAGAAAATCATGGAGAGACGGCATTTTGGCAGGACTTGCAGCGCTGGGGATCGTGATGGCGGCGGTTCTGTTTATCACCGGGAGCATCCAAAGTCAGGCAGCGGATACACTCAGGGCACAGGAGGAATACTA
>JAGANP010000090.1 GCA_017624175.1 Lachnospiraceae bacterium
GTTCTGGGCGGTCACTGCAGGTGTGAACACATACAGCCCCCCCTGCTTACGTCCGAAGTCCCACCACTTGGAAGAGTTGAGGTGTTCGTTCAGGCTTCTGGCATTGTACTGGGTGAACACTGCCACTTTCTGGATATGGGAATTAGACATATTGCTCAAAGTGAAGTCGATGCTCCTGTAGCTGCCGGCAATGGGCATGGCACAGACTGCACGCTTCTGGGAAAGTTCTTTCATCCTGTAATTATTGCCGCCTGCTAAAATGATTCCGATTGCTCTCATGCCTGCTCACCTGCCTTAATCATAGTCTTTCCGCTTGGAAGATAGGAATTTTCATAATCTTCCGGGGTGGTGACTCCAAAGATGACGGAGTTCTTGCCCACGCTGACACCGTTTGGTATCACACTCTTTTCTCCCACGGTCACGATACCGTGATTGTAGATATGGGGTGTCGTCTCGTTTGCAGTTTCCTCGCCCACACCCAGTCTGACCTGATTTCCCACCGTCACATTTTCGGCTATGATGGCCTTGTTCAGTTCACAGCCCTCGCCGATCCTGGTCTGGTTCATGATAATGGAATCCCGGACTACGGTTCCCTTTCCGATGGTGACACCGCAGCCGATCACGGAATTGTATACCTTGCCGTAAATATCCGTACCCTCGCCGATGATACTGCGTTCCACCACACTGTCCTCGGCAATGTACTGAGGCGGCTGGATCTCACTCTTGGTATAGATCTTCCAGTATTCCTCATACAGGTTGAATTCCGGAACGATGTCGATGAGCTCCATGTTGGCCTCCCAATAGGAGTTCAGGGTTCCTACATCCTTCCAGTAACCGTTGAATTCATAAGCATACAGCGGTGCTCCCTTTGCGTGGCAGTAAGGGATCACATGTTTGCCGAAGTCCAGTGCCGGCTGGTCTGCCATAGCGATCAGCGCTTCCCGCAAAGTCTTCCAGTTAAATATGTAGATACCCATGCTGGCCAGATTGCTCCTGGGATGCTCGGGCTTCTCCTCAAAGTCCGTGATTCTCCTGTTCTCATCGGTAATCATGATACCGAAACGGCTGGCCTCCTCCATGGGCACGGGCATTACCGCAATGGTCACCTCTTCGTTGTTGGCCTTATGGAAATCCAGCATGACCTCATAATCCATCTTATAGATATGGTCACCGGACAGGATCAGGATATACTCCGGGTTAAAGCTCTCCATATAGTCAAGATTCTGGAAAATCGCATTTGCCGTACCGGTGTACCACTCGCTGTTGGTACTCTTCTCATAGGGAGGAAGTACGGTCACACCGCCGATATTCCGGTCCAGATCCCAAGGAATACCGATCCCGATATGGGTATTTAAACGCAGGGGCTGATACTGGGTCAATACGCCCACCGTATCAACACCTGAATTAATGCAGTTGCTTAAAGGAAAATCAATAATCCGGTATTTCCCGCCGAAAGCCACTGCGGGCTTGGCTACCTTAGATGTGAGAACACCCAGGCGGCTGCCCTGTCCTCCAGCCAATAACATGGCTATCATTTCTTTCTTAATCATGTCGTCACCTCAATCTAGCATAATATACAAAGCTCTCTCCGGCTCTGTGTTGTATACATTATAGCATATCCCTTAGAGAATGTGAATATTTTTTACAAAAAAAAGTTGTTTTTTACATAATTTTCATTCATTTTTACCAGATTTTTTCCATTGCAAAAATGCATTTGTTTTTTACTCCTGCAGAGTATATAATATTATAAGGTAAGATTTAAAAAAAGGAGCTATGTGCTGTTATGTATCAGATAGATTTTAAACACCCCCTTTCTGTTTATTTTGTAGGCATCGGCGGAATCAGCATGAGCGGTCTGGCAGAGATCCTGCACCAGGCAGGCTTTACCGTATCCGGTTCTGACTGGAAATCCTCCCCCATTACCCAGGCTCTGGAGCAAAAGGGTATCCGGGTTGTCTACGGGGAGGACGCCTCCCATATCACGGAAGATATCGACTGTGCCGTGCTGACCAGCGCCGTGCATGAAGATAATCTGGAATTCACCGCCATCCGGCAGAAAGGAATCCCTTATCTCTCCAGGGCGCAGCTTCTGGGACAGATCATGAAAAACTACGAGATGCCCATTGCTGTCAGCGGCACCCACGGCAAGACCACCACGACCTCCATGCTTTCGGAGATCCTGCTGCAGGCGGATACCGATCCCACCCTGTCCATCGGGGGGATCTTAAAGTCCATCGGCGGCAATGTCCGGGTAGGGAAATCCGGCTACTTTCTGACGGAAGCCTGTGAATATACCAACAGCTTTTTAAGCTTTTTCCCTAAGATCGGCCTGATCCTGAATGTGGAAGAGGATCACCTGGACTTTTTTAAGGATCTGGAGGACATCCGGCATTCGTTCCGGCAGTTCGCAGAGCTGCTGCCCGCTGACGGCGCCCTGATCATAAACGGGGATATCGACCGGTATCAGGAGCTGACGGAGAACCTGTCCTGCCGGATCGTCACCTACGGCCATTCCTCCGCAAGTGACTACTATGCCGATGCCCTGACCTATGATGACTGCGGAAATGTCTCCTTCCTGCTGCACAGCCCGGGCCGGGAGCCTGAACGGGTGGCCCTGCAGATACCCGGTAAGCACAATGTATCCAATGCCGTTGCCGCTATTGCCGCAGCGGATCTGCTGGGAATCAGCCGCAGCGTCTCCCTGAAAGCGCTGAACAGCTTCCATGGCACGGATCGCCGCTTTGAATACAAGGGCTCTTTTAATGGCGTTACCATAATAGATGATTATGCACACCACCCCACAGAAATTACTGCAACCTTGTCCGCTGCGCAAAATTATCCTCACCGGACTCTGTGGTGTGTATTCCAGCCCCATACTTATTCCCGCACCAAGGCCTTTATGCAGGAATTTGCCCAGGCCCTGACGCTGGCTGATCATGTGGTGCTGACGGACATTTATGCGGCCCGGGAAAAGGATACGCTGGGCATCAGCTCCCGGGATCTGCAGGCTGCGGTTCAGGCCCTCGGCAGGGAATGTGAGTACTTCCCGTCCTTTGCAGAGGCTGAAAAATTTTTATCAGAAAATTGCATAAACGGAGACCTGTTGATAACTATGGGAGCCGGAGACGTGCTGAAAATCGGCGAATCCCTTTTGAAAAAATAGTTATCCACCATATCCACATTTTTTCTGTCCTTTTGTCTATGAAAGAATGTGGATATTTTTTGCCGTATTGTGGATAACTGGCTTTTTTTCGACACTGCATTCTGTGTGGATTTTCTGGGATTTTCTTCGGGCAGCCGTGGAAATTATCCACATTTTCCACTGTTTCCACATTTTATGCTCCCTAAACTGCCCTTTTTTCTTTCCGGCAAAATGCCTATTTCTTTTTTGATTTTCCTGTGCTATACTTTGTACCACTGACATATAAAAGGACGGTTACCCCCATGGCACGCTTAACGATTTATAAGGATAATTACATAGAATCCACTGCCGTATCCAACTGCTTTATCGACGAATACATGAAAGATGCCAACTATGCCCAGCTGAAGGTATATCTGTACCTTCTGCGCATGATGCATGCCAATCTGGCTTTCAGTGTGTCCGATATTGCGGACAAGTTCAATCATACGGAGAAAGAGGTACTGCGTGCCCTGCGCTACTGGGAGAAGCAGAAGCTTCTGACCCTGGACTATGATGCCGATAAGAACCTGGTGGGAATCCATCTCTGCGAGCTGACCCCCGGCGGCTCCTGCGTAAGCCGCAACAGCGCCGTGGCTCTGCAGCCCCAGGAGCCTGCAGGCGTCCAGAGCGTTCAGCCCGCCGCCATACAGAATATTCCGCCCACCGTTATACAGAATGGACAGTCCGGCACAACGGATTCCGCTGCGGTATCCGCAGCCTTCTCTGCCAATACAGCAGCTCAGGCATCGGTTCCTTCGGCAGTTCAGGAGCCTGCCGGTCAGCCGGATCCCTATGCCAAGCCGACCTACAGCGCCGATCAGCTCCGCAGCTTTAAGGAGCAGGAAAGCACGGCTCAGCTTCTGTTTGTGGCACAGGTCTATGTGGGACGGCCTTTGACGTCATCCGATATGAGGACGATCCTGTACCTGTCGGATGTGCTGCATTTTTCCGACGATCTGATCGACTATCTGATCCAATACTGTGTTGACCGGGGCAAGAAAGACTTCCGCTATATGGAAAAGGTGGCTATCAGCTGGGCTCAGCAAGGCATTACCACGCCCAAGCAGGCGCAGAAAGCCGCCCTGAAATATGATAAGTCCGTCTACGCCATTATGAACGAACTGGGCAAATCTTCCGCTCCCACCAACAAGGAGTTGGAGTATATCAACCGCTGGACCCGGGAATACGACTTTAGTATGGATATTATTATTGAAGCCTGTGAGCGCACGGTGCTGGCGGTGGACAAGCACCGTTTTGAATATGCCGAGGGAATCCTGAGCAGCTGGAACAAGGAGAACGTCCACCATAAATCCGATATCAGGCGGGTGGATGAGCTGCATCAGAAGCAAAAAACCTCCGCTGCCCGCAGCACAACAGCCGGCAATAAATTCAATCAATTTAAGCAGAACACCTATAATTTTGAAGAACTGGAGCAGGAGCTTCTCAGCAACTGAAGCTGCCTCTCAAATCTATGAATATCAGGAGAATATGCCGTGGCACTGACCAAAGCCCAATATGACACCATTATGCGAAATTACGAAGAGCGCCAGACCCGCAATATGCGCCTGCTGATGCAGCGCCGGGAGCAGGTCTATGCCCAGCTGCCGGAATATAAGGAATTGGAGGACTCCGTAGGCACAACCTCCGTGGCCCATGCCCGGCTTTTGCTGGATGGGGATACCGCAGCGCTGGCGGAACTGAAGCAGCGGCTGGCAGAGGTTTCCGCACAGCGGAAAGCCCTCCTGTCTCAGTCCGGTTTTCCGGAGGACTATCTGGAGCCAATTTACGATTGTCCCGATTGTCAGGATACCGGCTATATTGACGGGCAGAAGTGCCACTGCTTCCGCCAGCAGGAGATCACCCTGCTGTATGAGCAATCCGGCATTCAGGAAATGATTGCCCGGGAGAATTTTGATACTCTTTCCACCGCCTACTATCAGGGCGAGGATCTGCAGCGTTTTGAGAACGCTGTCGCCATCAGTCACAAATTTACGGATGAATTCAAAAAAAACTATCAAAATCTGCTATTTTATGGTACAGTAGGTACGGGCAAAAGCTTTTTATCCGGCTGTATCGCCAGAGAACTGCTTTCCCAGGGGCTTGCTGTGATCTATTTCAGCGCCGCAGGTCTGTTTGAGACCCTGGCCCACTACAGCTTTGATGCAAAATTAAAGGAAATGCTTTACAATTTTTATAAAGACCTTTACAATAGTGATCTGGTGATTATTGATGATCTGGGCACGGAGGTAACCAATAACTTTGTAACCTCCCAGCTGTTTTCTCTGCTCAATGAGCGGCATCTGCGGCAGAAGGCCACGATTATTTCCACCAATCTGAACCTGGAGGAGCTGCGTGACCGGTATTCCGACCGCATTTTCTCCCGCATCACCAGCAATTATTTGCTGTGTAAGCTGACCGGCCCGGATATTCGGATGTATAAAAAGAGATTTTCAGGAAAGTGAGGATATTGTTCATGCCAAACCGTGAAGAGAAACGCAACTTAGAGACTATTCCTGTGGGTTCCTTGGGGATTATCGCCCTGGAGGGCTGCAGGGTGCTGGGCGATAAGGTAGATAAATATCTGGTAAAGTGGAGAACCGAACGGGAAAACGAGCACAAGGATTCGCTGGCTTTCTCCGGCTATCAGAGAGATTCCTACCTGCTGAGCACAAAGGTACCCCGTTTCGGCTCCGGCGAAGCCAAGGGAATGATCCTGGAATCCGTCAGAGGCTGTGACCTGTATCTGCTGGTGGATGTCTGTAACTACAGTCTGACCTATTCTCTCTGCGGACACGAAAACCACATGTCCCCCGATGACCATTACCAGGATTTAAAGCGTATCATCGCCGCTGTGGGCGGTAAAGCCCGCCGGATCACGGTGATCATGCCTTATCTGTATGAGAGCCGCCAGCATAAGAGAACCACCCGTGAATCCCTGGACTGCGCCCTGGCGCTGCAGGAGCTGGTGAGCATGGGTGTGGACAATATCATTACCTTTGACGCCCATGATCCCCGGGTACAGAATGCTATTCCGCTGCACGGCTTTGAAACTGTACAGCCTGCCTACCAGTTTATCAAAGGCCTGCTGCGTCATGTAAAGGATCTGCAGATTGACAACCAGCATATGATGATCATCAGCCCGGATGAGGGCGGTATGAAGCGTGCCATCTATATCGCCAATGTGTTGGGATTGGATATGGGTATGTTCTATA
>JAGANP010000091.1 GCA_017624175.1 Lachnospiraceae bacterium
GGGTTCTCCTTGCGGCTGAACCGGCGCTTCTTCCCGGGCAGAATGGGAATGTCATCCTGCCCATCCTCGTTTTCCCGCTGCCAGATCCCCAGCTCCGCGTAAATGGTGCAAAGCCGGAGGATCCGTTCATCATCCAGGACCGAAGCTGCCACGCCGTTGTTACTTAACCGGCTCACGAGGATGTCCGCCCGTTCCATCAAGGCCCGGTCCGCATTCCGGGATGCCGGGACCCAGATTTTGAGGATGATCAGCGGCTCCTTTGCACCATCCTCCGCAAGCTCCTCCAGGGCGGTGATCTCGCCGGTGAGGAGCTTCAGCCGGGTGTCGCTGTCCGTCTCCTGCCGCAGCTGCCGCAGCTTCGTGAGCATTCCCTGGGTATCCACCGTCCGGGGGATACTCAGGATCTGAAAGGGTTCAGTCTGCTCGCTCAGCGCGAGGGTAAGGGCCTCCGTCACGGAATTGTGATCCGTCTCCGAAAGCAGACTGTTGTCGGCTCCACGGCACTGTATGTAAGCGAACAGGTACTTGTCCTTCGTCCAGAGGATCTTCCCCTGGATATCTTCTACGTTGAGCAGCTCCTGGGCAGTGCGGAGCTGTTCAGGTGCGGTCTTTTTCTTCTGCAAAATAAATTGCCTCCTTTTCCTCCCTGTATCGATAGAACTTTTGCGCCCGCATGAATCGGATCCACCGGGTGATGTAGGTGTAGATGGACTGGCTGCCGTCGGGCGTGCTGAATACCGCATAGCAAATGAGTATGTACATCAGCAGTCCTACCAGGGCCAGCAGCCGGGGACCCGGATCACTGTCAACGCACCAGAAGATGATGACTCCCACGGTGACAGGCAAAACGGCAAGGATCAGATACAGCAGTTCTTTTACACCCAGTCCACGCAGAAATTCTTTCTTCAGACTGATGTTTTCGGGTACAGATAATTTCCTCATGGCTTTCTCCTAAAAATAGCCCCGGATCATATTGATGAACGACAGAGCACATTCAGCAATGATGACAAAGACCAGCAGGTTTTTGATCCGGGTGATGTAGGTGTGTTCCTGTTCTGCATCATCCAGGATCTTACACAGGCAATAGATGATCCTGGGTACGGCCCCAATGGGGATCAGTACCATCAGAGCAGAGATGATCTGATTGATATAACTCATATCTCAGCCTCACTTTGAGAACGTTCGGACGACCATGGACAGCGTATTTACACCCTGCATCATTCCACCGCCGCCTTTAGGAATCAGCACCTGGCTGAGCAGCTTGGGGGCTGCAAAGGCAGTTACTTCAAAGGCAATGCCGACGGCCAGGGCTTCTGTGGTCCCAGGAGCTAAGACTTTGGCACCAAGTACGATACAGAAATATTGCACCATAACGGTGAATACCTGTTTGAATAGCATTTGGATGTAGTTTGTCCACGCTCCGCCGTCGGAGTCAACCAGGCCAATGGCAGCGAAGGGAATACCGAGACGGAACACGAACAGTTCCGTTCCCTGTGCCAGCATTCGCAGAATGAGCATAATTAGCACTATGACATAAATTAAGCCCATGATCAGCATAAATCCGCCTGCCGATGTGAGATTGTATACTGCTGCACCTAGCTGTTCCATAGAATCACCGGCAGTGCCACCGACTCCCATGCCGGGCGCATTAA
>JAGANP010000092.1 GCA_017624175.1 Lachnospiraceae bacterium
AATTTTATTTTACAAATAAGTGGATTATCTATATAATGGGGGTGTTGAAAGACAAGGAATATGACAAAATCATAGATTTGACGGCGCATTATGCGGATCAGATCCTGACGGTGGCAGCGCCGGGCAATCCCCGGGCCATGAGCAGCTATGAACTGGCCCGGGAGGTGGCTAAGGTGCATCCCCGGGTGACGGCGGTGGACAGCCTGGAGGAGGCGGTGGAGATCAGTTATCTGCTGGCTGGCAGAGAGGATGTGATCCTGGCCTTTGGCTCCCTGTCCTATCTGGGTCGACTCATGGAGATCCTGGAGGAACGGGAGAAAAAGGGGAAGCGCAGATAAGAGATTGATAGCGGGGAGGACTGATGGGATATGATAGATCAGGAGAAGATAAAGCAGGGAGTACGGCTGCTGCTGGAAGGGATCGGCGAGGATCCGGGCCGGGAGGGGCTGGCGGATACTCCGGAACGGGTGGCACGGATGTACCAGGAGATCTTTGGGGGAATGGAAGAGGATGCGGGGGAGCATCTGCAAAAGGTATTTTCTTCGCAGCAGGATGGGCTGGTGTTGGAGAAAGATATTCCCTTTTTCTCCACCTGTGAGCACCATCTGATGCCATTTTACGGCAAGGCGCATATTGCGTATCTGCCGGACGGCAAGGTCGTGGGTCTGAGCAAGCTGGCACGGACGGTGGAGGTATATGCCCGCAGGCCCCAGATCCAGGAGCAGATGACGGTGCAGATTGCGGACGCCATCATGGAGCATCTGCAGCCTAAGGGGGTTATGGTGGTGCTGGAGGCTGAGCATATGTGCATGACCATGCGGGGCGTGAAAAAGCCCGGCAGCAGGACGGTGACGATGGCTGTGCGGGGCGCTCTGGAGGATCAGGTGCTGCAGGAGCAGGTGTACCGGATGATCCGGCTGTAGGCAGGGTAATCGGCAATGACGCAGACAGGAAGCAGAGAGGCAGATACAGATGGAGCGTGTAAACAGGATATTGCGGCATGAAGCATTCAGAGCGCATCTGCAGAAAAATGAGGCGGCAGAGGAGGATCGGATCTTCTGCCGTCATAACATGGGGCATTTTCTGGATGTGGCCCGGATCGCCATGATTTTCAATCTGCAGGAGGATCTGAGGATCCCACAGGATATGATCTATGGGGCGGCGCTGCTTCACGATATCGGGCGGCACGAGCAGTATGCGACGGGAACGCCCCATGAGGCAGCCAGCGCCCGGATTGCACCGGCTATATTAGAGGACTGTGGATATATGCCGGAGGAAATCGACTGCATCGTGGAGGCTATTGCCCTGCACAGAGACAGTGAGACTGCCAAAAGAGCGGACCTGGCAGGGATCCTGTACCGGGCAGACAAGGCCAGCAGGGTCTGTTACGCCTGTAAGGCCAGCGAGCAGTGCAGCTGGAAAGAGGACAGGAAAAACCTGGAAATTCGTTGGTAAAGGAAAGTGTGCCGGGATAAGATAGGGTCGGCAGCGGAAGCAGGGCTGGCGGCTTCGGGCTCCTGTCGGGGAGCCGATATAGACAGGAAAGAAAAGAGGATTGGATGATATGTCGGAGAATAAGAAGCGGGCAGGACAGATGGAGACAATAAAAAAGGTGCTGCATTATATCAAGAGGTATTGGGCACTGGTGGGGCTTTCCCTGGTGCTGGCGGCGGTGATCGTGGCGCTGACGCTGTATGTGCCCATTCTGACGGGTGACGCCGTGGATCTGATCGTGGACAAGGGCCTGGTGGATATGCCGGGGATATTTGTCATTCTGAAGAAGATTGCCATAGCCATGGTGCTTACCGCCGTGGCCCAGTGGGTTATGAATACTGCCAACAACTATATTACCTATCATGTGATTCAGGATATCCGGCAGGACGCCTTTCATAAGCTGGAAAATCTGCCGCTGCGGTATCTGGATGCGCAGTCCTACGGAGATATTGTCAGCCGGGTCATTGCGGATGTGGATACCTTTGCGGACGGTCTGCTCATGGGCTTTACCCAGCTGTTTACCGGCGTGATCACCATTTTGGGGACGCTGTTTTTCATGCTGATTACCAATGTGCCCATAGCGCTGGTGGTAATCTGCATCACTCCCGTATCTTTCCTGGTGGCCAAATTCATTGCCACCAGAACCTATACCATGTTTAAGGAGCAGTCCGAGACCAGGGGGGAACAGACAGCCCTGATCGAGGAGATGGTGGGCAACCAGAAGATTGTCAAGACCTTTTCCCGGGAAGAGGCGGTGACGGAGCAGTTCCGGGAGATCAACGGCAGTCTGGAGAAGTGCTCCCTGAAAGCCATCTTTTATTACTCTCTGACCAACCCTTGTACCCGTTTTGTCAACAGCCTGGTATATGCCGGCGTGGGAATCTTCGGCGCACTGGTGGCAATCCGGGGCGGGATCTCCGTGGGGCGGCTGTCCTGTTTCCTGAGCTATGCCAATCAGTATACCAAGCCCTTTAACGAAATTTCCGGTGTAATCACGGAGCTGCAGAACGCCATCGCCTGGGCGGCCCGGATCTTTGCGCTGATTGAGGAAGAAGCCCAGGTGCCGGATGCGGCGGACGCAAAAGAGCTTACGGATGCCCGGGGCAATGTCTGTCTGGAGCATGTGTATTTCCAGTATGTGCCCGATAAGAAGCTGATTCAGGATTTTAATCTGACGGTGAAGCCGGGGCAGAGGGTGGCCATCGTAGGTCCCACCGGCTGCGGGAAGACCACAATTATCAATCTGCTGATGCGCTTCTATGATGTGGATCAGGGCAGCATCCGGGTGGACGGAACGGATATCCGGGAGCTGACCCGGGGAAGCCTGCGTACCAGCTACGGTATGGTGCTGCAGGAGACCTGGCTGCGGGCCGGGACGATCCTGGACAATATCCGGATGGGCAAGCCGGAGGCCACGGAGGAGGAAGTGATTGCCGCCGCCAAGGCTGCCCATGCCCACAGCTTTATCAAGCGCCTGCCGGAGGGGTATCATACCGTGATTACCGAGGATGGGGGCAGTCTTTCCCAGGGACAGAAGCAGCTGCTGTGCATCGCCAGAGTTATGCTGTGCCTGCCGCCCATGCTGATTCTCGATGAGGCTACTTCCTCCATCGATACCCGCACGGAGATCCGGATCCAGAAAGCCTTTGCCCGGATGATGGAGGGACGTACCAGCTTTATTGTGGCCCACAGGCTGTCCACGATCCGGGAGGCGGATGTGATTCTGGTCATGAAGGACGGCAATATCATAGAGCAGGGGAACCATGAGAGTCTGCTGGCCCAGGGCGGCTTCTACAAGAAGCTGTATGAAAGCCAGTTTGCAGGGTGATCGGCAGCGGAAATTTCTCAAGCGCATATGGTCAGGTGGACATCTACGGGATTTTTAGTTGATATGGTCCACTTTTAGCCGGAAAAAACCGGATCGGATGCGATATTTTAAAGGAAATATGCCCACTATAGGAAAAGTCTTTTATTTAGTCCACTTTTTTCACGAAAAAGTGGACTTAGTAAAACAATTTTTTCATAGAGGGCAAAACCTCAGGAAGATATTAAGGAATTGGGCTGTCCCAGTGAGGAAAGGTGGACTGATTTGAAACAAAATCTGCTAAAAGTCCATTTTTCCGTAAAGTTTAGGGGCATGTAGAGGTAAGGCAATGACACGGGCACAGCCGAAGTGCGGGAATCCGAACTGCAGATATGCGGGGGTATTATTTCTATTTGAGCAGTATCGCAAGCAAGGCTTGCGATATGCATGGGGGATTAGTATGTACAAAATCTTGATTGTGGAGGACGACGAGAGCATTGCCCAGGCGCTGGCCCGGCAGATTGCTGCCTGGGATATGGAGGTGCGCTGCGTCTCGGATTTTCATAGGGTGATGCAGGAGTTTGCGGACTTTGATCCCCAGCTGGTGCTGCTGGATATCATGCTGCCCTTTTATAACGGCTACTACTGGTGCAGTGAGATCCGCCGGGTATCCAAGGTGCCGATCATTTTCCTCTCCTCCGCTTCCGACAATATGAATATTGTGATGGCCATGAATATGGGCGGCGATGATTTTATTGCCAAGCCCTTTGACATGACGGTGCTGATCTCCAAGATTCAGGCGCTGCTGCGCAGAACCTATGATTTCGGCGGCGTTCTGCCGGTGCTGGAGCATAAGGGGGCCCTGCTGCATACCGGGGACAATACGCTGACCTACCAGGGAGAGCAGATCCCCCTAAGCAAGAACGAATACCGGATCCTGCTGACACTGATGGAGAATAAGGGTCAGGTGGTGAGTCGGGAGAGGCTGATGGAAAAGCTGTGGGAGACCGACAGCTTTGTGGATGACAATACCCTGACGGTAAATGTGAACCGGCTGCGCAAGAAGCTGGAAGCGGCGGGGCTGGAGGAGTTTATCGTCACGAAATTCGGGGTGGGCTATCTGATCTGCGGCTAGGGGGCAGAGAGACCCCGCACCGGGCCGGAGATTCCGGATGCAAATGTAGGCCGGGGCTGCAGCCCCTGTGCAAAGGCCAGGCTGCTTCGGCGGCCGGACAGGCCGGGAAAGGAAATATATGGGACAGTTTATTTTGGTATATCTCAGACAGCAGAAAAGGCAGTTTCTTACCTTTCTGCTGTTTTGTGCTATCTATACAATCGTTCTGGCGCTGTATCAGCTGCCCCCGGCGGCCTTGCTCTATCCCATACTGCTGTGTGCGGCGGCAGGAGCGGCGGCAATGGGCATGGACCTGTACCGGGTCCATAAGCGGTATACTTCCCTGCAGCAGTTGTTGGAAGCGGTAGGACTGGAACTGCCCCGGGAGCAGGAGGCGGCCGGGCAGGAGCTTTCAGAGCCGGAAGGCTGTGACTGGGAACTGCTGCAGGAGCTTCTGGAGAACCTGGAGAAAAGTCAGGACTGGGAGTGCCGGATCTACCGGAATATGGTAAGCAGGCTGCTGGAGGAGCAGAGGCAGCGGGAGGATGCGGAACAGATCCGCTATCAGGATACCGTGGATTACTACACCACCTGGGTACACCAGATCAAGACCCCCATTGCGGCCATGGGGCTGATCCTGCAGCAGGAGGATACGGAATGCGCCCGCAGGCTCAGCGAACAGCTGCAGCGAATCGAGCAGTATGTGGAGATGGTGCTGACCTATCTGCGGCTGGGCAGCGGGGATACCGACTATGTGTTTGCCCAGGTGGATCTGGATACCCTGCTGCGCAGCAGCATCAAAAAATATGCCGGTCAGTTTATCCTGAAGCATGTGGCCCTGGATTACCGGAGCGTGAACTGCCGGGTGCTCACCGATGAAAAATGGCTGGCCTTTGTGGTGGAGCAGGTGCTGTCCAATGCCCTCAAGTATACCCGGGAGGGCAGGATCAGCATCTATCTGGAGGCCCCCTGTACGCTCTGTATCCGGGATACGGGCATAGGCATTGCCCCGGAAGATCTGCCCCGGATCTTTGAGAAAGGATACACGGGCTATAACGGCCGAAGTGATAAGAAAGCAACGGGTCTGGGCCTGTATCTGTGCAGGCAGATCTGTGACCGGTTAAAGCACAGGATTACGGCGGAGTCCGTTCCCGGAGAAGGAACGGTGATCCGCATCGGCCTGGGCCGGGAGGTGCTGGAGGTAGAGTAGTGCAGTTTCTTACAAAACTGTAAGATTTCTCCGGAAAAATGTAAGCCGAATCGATGGAGGCCGTTTTCCGGATTTACTATAATGAATCCATAATCAGACAGCTGCCGGAGCAAAGGAAAGAACATCGGGCAGCGCAGAATATGGAGGTTATGTATGAGCATATTGGAAGTCAGAGAAGTAAGGAAGATTTATACCACACGCATGGGCAGCAACCGGGTGGAGGCGCTGAAAAATGTATCCTTCAGCGTGGAGCCGGGGGAGTATGTGGCCATCATGGGCGAGTCGGGCTCCGGCAAGACCACCCTGCTGAATATCCTGGCGGCGCTGGATAGGCCCACCGGCGGCAGCGTGATCCTGGACGGGCAGGAGCTGGGCCGGATCAGGGAGTCAGCGGTGGCGGCGTTCCGCAGGGATAATCTGGGATTTGTATTTCAGGACTTTAATCTGCTGGACACCTTTACCCTGGAGGACAATATCTATCTGCCCCTGGTGCTGGCAGGGAAAAGATATGAGGAGATGCAGAAGCGGCTTACGCCCATTGCGCAGAAGCTGGGCATCACGGAGCTGCTGAAAAAGTATCCCTATGAGGTGTCGGGAGGACAGAAGCAGAGGGCGGCGGTGGCCAGGGCGCTGATTACCGATCCCAAGCTGGTGCTGGCGGACGAACCCACCGGGGCGCTGGACTCCAAGGCTACGGATGAGCTGCTGCAGCTCTTTGCCCGGATCAATCAGGGCGGGCAGACTATCCTGATGGTGACTCATTCTGTAAAAGCGGCCAGCCATGCGGGAAGAGTGCTGTTTATCCGGGACGGCGAGGTATTCCATCAGATTTACCGGGGCAGCAGCACCAATGAGCAGCTGTACCAGAAGATTTCCGATACCCTGACGCTGCTGGCTACCCAGCCGGGCCGCATGGGGACGGCCCTTGCCGGAAAGGGGGGAGAGGCATGAAAATCTTTCTCTATCCCCGCCTGGCCTGGTCGGGTATCCGCAAAAATAAGGAACTGTACATCCCCTATCTGCTGACCTGTAT
>JAGANP010000093.1 GCA_017624175.1 Lachnospiraceae bacterium
ATATGCATCCCGCAGTCCTGGGGCACCAGATAAGGAGTGACCGGCAGACCCTCCACCTCATAGACTCCCGGTTTGCCGCCTGCCATACGGTCAGGATAGGTCTCTCCCGACAGGCCCTCATAGGTAAAGCCTGCTGCCAGCGTGGGCAGTACCAGACGCAGGCCGAACACCGGCAGCCCCGGGAGCCCCTGTCTGCCATGATAGTGTACAGCCACCCGGATTCTGCCGCCTGCTTCCACCCGATAGCTCACCTCCACAACGGCGGCGGGTACGGTAATGGTTTCGTAGGTATAGCAGATTTCTGCCTGTCCGGCCCTTTCCGTGCCGTTATACCGGCTGTTCCCCCGGGGATCCGGCTGCTGTCTGTCCTCCCCGTCCACCAGCACACGCACTCCCTGACAGCGGATAAATTGATCCGCCGCCAGCCACATGCCGCTGCGCAGATGGAAACCGTTCCCCCGGTCATTGTCCGTCAGTGCCCGCCAGAAGGTGGGCTTAGGAGCCCGGTACAGCCACTCCCGGCCGTTTTTCACCAGGGATTCCATGCCCCCAGCGCCGTAAGAAAAGATATAATCAAAGCCCTGCCCATGCAGTCCCAGGCTGCAATCGCCGTAAACCACTCTCATCTCTTTACAGATACTGTCCATAATAATATTTTACCTCCTGCAGTGCCGGTTTCGGCGTCCTGTCCGCAAACAGAAGCCCATTGCCGGAAAACTCATAGTCCGACGGTCTGTCATCAAAATCGCCGCCATAGCGCAATACCCTGCGTCCTGTCACGGGATCCTCCACCTCCAGGGCCTGATCGATAAAATCCCAGATAAAGCCGCCCTGGTACATGTCAAACCGATCCAGCAGATCCATATAGGACTTCATCCCTCCCAGGGAATTGCCCATATCATGCATATATTCACAGAGAATAAAAGGCTTTTTCGGGTGATTCGATAGGTATTCGGCAATCTTCTCCGGCTGCTCGTACATACGGCTCTCCACATCCGAGATCTGATCCTCATAGTCCCGGTTGTGAACCACACCCTCATAATGTACCAGGCGATCCGGGTCCTTTTCCTTGAAAAAGGCATGCATAGCGGCCAGATTATCCCCTGCATAGGACTCATTTCCCAGGGACCACATCAGGATAGCCGGATGGTTTTTAAAGGTCTCAAAATGGGTTCTGGCACGATCCAGCACCGCCTCCCTCCAGGCCGGAAAGCTGCCGGGAATATTCCAGGAAGCTTCATCACCGCCGGGCTTCTGCCAGGAACCGTGAGACTCCAGATTGGTCTCGGAGATCATATATATGCCGCAGGCATCACAGTAATAATAAAAAGGAACCTGGTTCGGATAATGGCTGGTGCGCACCGCATTGATGTTATTCTCTACCATCCTGCATACATCATAATCTATATCCTCCAGGGTAATGACTCTGCCGTTCTTGGCGCTCCATTCATGGCGGTTTACTCCGTTAAAAATCAGTCTTTTGCCGTTTAACAGCATTACCTTGTCCACGATTTCAATCCGCCGGAAACCGATATCATAGGGCACCACCTCCAACAGCCGACCCTCCGGATCCAGCAGGGAGATCAGCAGCTGATACAGACAGGGGCGCTTGTTATCCCAGGGGTTCACCTTACCCACAGACACCGGATCAATATGAATCTTGGGAGCGGCGGGCACCCGACTCTGCCAGAGCAGTGTTTCCAGCGGATCCTCCAGTCTGATTTCTACCTGATACCCGTTCCGGGAGGCTTGTCCCGTTTCTCCGTCCAGGACCTTTTCCGCCTGTTCCCAGCCGGAAAGCTGCAGATCCAGCTCCAGACTGCCGGAAACGTTATCGGCAAGCAGCCGGGGCCGGGCCCAGAGGTCTTCTACATGCAGGACGGGCTGGGCATACAGGTACACGCTTCTGAAGATGCCAAAGAACCGGAAAAAGTCCTGATCCTCCAGATAACTGGCCGTGCTGCGCTTATGCACCTCCACCGCCAGTACATTGCCCTGCTCCCGGATATAAGGAGTCAGATCAAACTCCGATGGGGTAAAGCTGTCCTCCGCATAGCCGATAAATTCCCCGTTCAGCCACAGATACATCGCCTGCTCCACACCCGCAAAACAGATCCGAATGCGTTTGCCCCGAAGCTTCGGATCCAGGTCAAAGGTTCTCACATAAGAGCCCACCGGATTGTAAGCCGCCTGACTGAAGCAGCCGTCTCCCGTCCAGGCAGCAGCTTTTTCCTCCTGTTCGGGCCAGGTTCCCTCTATGGTGCAGGCGGGGCGCCGGAATGCATGGCCCTCCCAGGGATACATCAGATTAATATATTGGATTTTGTCATAACCGGCCAGCTCAATATGCTTGGGCACGGTAATCCTGTCCCAACCGCTTCTGTCATAGTCCTCCCGGTAAAAATCCGCCGGTCTGCTGCCTGCATTCACCGAAAAGCAGAACTGCCACTCCCCGTCCAGGCACTGCCGCAGCGTGAAGTTCCTCTCCTCCACGTCCGCCTTATCCTCATAGTATGCATGATCGCTGTGGGCCGGAAGCTGATTCACCCGGAATACCCGGGGATCATCCAGCCATCTGATATCTGCTTCCATTATCTAACCTCCCTATTTTGAGTTCCGCAGTATGCCCACCAGTACCTTTTCCTGCAGAGAATTTCCGGCTGCTTTCGCATCCGTAAATTCTCTGGGCACTGGTTAGCATACTGCTGATTTGAGTTCCGCAGATTCCCCTACAGCACACAATCCTCATGATCCATATCCGGCCGCCCTGCGTCCGCACATGGATCAGTGCGCTGTCCGTGAATCTGCTGTTTAATGCCTCTCCTCTTTCCAACTCTCATCCCGCTCCTTGGAAGAAGCGGTTGCTTTGGCCAGCTGCCATATGATTTCACTGAAATACCGCTCCGGGATCTCCTTTAAGGGCAGCTGCTTATCCCCCTTGACCTCATCATAGCAGTAGGAGCCTCTTTCAATGGTGCCCGCCTTATAAAAGCGCACGTCATATACGGTGACCTCCTCGCCTCCCATGCTGCCGCTGCCCACGAAGCTGCCGGAAAAATGCAGCTCTACGCCCAGTCCCAGGGAGGGATCCTCTCTATAGTATGTATCAAAACCGCCTGCGTCCTGGACGGAGCCCCGATACCAGCCCAGGGCCGTCAGCTTGCCGCCCAGGGACAGATCATTGATCACCACACCTCCGAAGCGCTCCAGGCTATTCCCCTTTTCTTCCTCCTCCGTGCGGTAGTAGATCTTCCGGCTGAGCTGTTCGATGGGCTGAACGATCTCGTAATCCTCCAGCTGCTGTTTCCAGGCTTCCCGGCTCTCCTCAGACAGCTCTATGGGATGGACCAGGCCGATCTGCCCCTGCTGCGGCAGCGTATATTCCTCCTCATCCTCCGTATTAAAGGAACCATCCTCCATGTAACGGAAGCTCCGGGTCAGCCTGTGTTCCTCATAGATACCCCAGATCAGGCCGATGGCAAACTGATGCATGATGGGATTGCGGACAAAGAGCTCCTGCCATGCCTCCACCGTCCACAGACGTTCTGCGGACAGGGCCAGCTCCAGCCGCTGCTTCTGGCTGGTTACTGTGGCCTTCATCTGCTTCTTCATCTCCTTAAAGGCTGCATAGGATGCCTCCGCTTTTTCTTTCTCGTCCTTTGCTCCGGGAGCAGGCATATTTTTCAGCTTCTTCCCGTTTTCCTCATAAATCTCAATCTCCAGAGCCGGAGTAACGGTCACGGTAAAGCTTCTGGTGCCATAGTCAAATTTCCGCTCCATGTGCTCGTCAAAGCCCAGATCGGGGACGATCTTATCCTCCAGCTGCTCCCTGGTCAGACCCAGCTGATTGGCGGCGAATTCCAGTGCCTGGCCCGCTGCTGCTTTTACTTGCTTGAACTTGAACTTACGGGCAATGCTGTCCACGATCAGCAGTGCCTGGGGCTGGGGACTTAAGGCCAGCGCCTGCACCGCATCCGCCGCAATGGCGCCCCTGGCATTCTGAGGCCACTCCTGAATCTGATGATGGAGCTTCTGCACCATATCCCCGCCGCCGTGGATAGAGGCCGCATAGAGTACCCAGCGTTTCTTCGCCTCCGCACCGGCATTCATCCACTTGTCAAAAAGCTCGCCCACATAGATGGCCAGCTCATGGGCATCCAGATCCTCTGCCAGCAGTGCGCCGTCCGGACTGACACCGGGCTTGGGCATGGAGGAATAGCATAACAGAAGCGCCTGCAGATACTCCTCCCCGGCCGGTTCTCCGCTCTTTCGATGTACCGGGCTGAAAGGCGTCTCATAGGCCCAGGCCAGGCTGCGCTTCTTGCCGCCCTTGTGCAGCGTCTTTACCAGATCCTCACGGGACAGAGCTGGGCCGCTTCCGGCTCCACTGCCGCTTTCCTCCTCTCCCTCTGCCGATGCCTTGGCATGACCCAGCACTGTATCCAGCACTGCTATTATTTTAGCATTTTTTTCTTTCACATACAACTGCTTCAAGGCCTCCCGGTCCTCCGGCGTATCCCATCTGGCCAGCACCCGGATCCCCAGTTCCCGTTCCGCTGCTTTTTTGGACGCCAGCAGGGCGGTAACCTGTTCTCTCCAGGAGGGACGAACGGCCAGGATCTCCTCCAGCTTCTGCTTCACCAGCTTGGAACCGTCCTGGGTATAGGAAAGGATCTGAGCCTGCCAGGCGCCCGTTCCCCTGGCATATTCCAGGATCGCCGCATTGCAGGATTCTCTTTTTTCCTCCGTAATCCGCACCTGGCCCTCACTGCTGTACACCAGCAGGGCAAAATAACGGCCGTACGCACCGGCGCCTGCAAAGGCCGTTACCATCTCCTGGGTGCGCTCAGCCAGGTACTGCTGGAAAATCGGAATGCAGGCCTGGGTAATGGCTTCCTTCCTGCTTTCCAGGTAAACATTGTCCACCATTAATGTCATGACCTCGATCTGCTCCGGCAGGCCCAGACCTGCTCCATCCAGCCCCTGAAAAGTATGCTGAACCCTATTCCGATTCAGATTCCCCTTATTGTCAAACAGCGCATTTGTAAAGAAAACATAACTCCCCCGCACGGCCATATAAGCCATACAGCGTCCGTAAAAGGCTTCATCATGGTAGGTCTGGTCATACTGCTCCAAAGCATTCCGCTCATTGTAGCCGCCGTAATATTTGGACGCCAGCTGCGTACGGATGGCATAGAGCGTGGACAGATCTGCACTGCCCTCCAGATAATCTCTGCACTGCTGGGGGCAGGCCACCCTGCTGGTCAGCAGATCAATGACCTTATCCCGCTGCTCATTCCCCCTGGACAGCACCACCTGGCGGTAGATCCCCTTATCCTCCGTCCTGATGATCTCGGCCAGCACCTGAGCCTCATTATAGCCGGCCTGTTTATAGCTCTCCACAAAAGCATCCGGGTGCTTGCGGAACTGGGCATGCAGCACCTGATCCAGAGAATCACTTTCAGCCCCGTTCCTATGGGGATACTTTACTTGTATTCCCGCCGCCCAGGATACGATCTCCCGGCTGGGAATCCCAAACAACTCATCCAGATCCGCCCCGCAGCGTTCCAGCGTTTTTCGCAGATCTATAGCATTCATCACATTCAACATCTGCTCCGGCGCCGCTGCGCTGCAGACCATTACCACACCCCGCAGTTTCTCGGAAAGCATATAGTTGACAAAGGCACAGCCCCCAAACAATTTAAAGACCGTCTCCCCCACAGCCCGGCCACGGATACCGTTCAGCAGACTTTCCGATATCCGTCCCTGAAACTGCCCCTGGCGCAGCAGCGACCGGATCTCCCCAACGGTTGTATCGGCAGAAGCGTCCGGCTGAAAAATCTGTCCGATACTCTCTACGAACATATCTTCGTACATTTCCAACAATTTCTTATCTTCCTCATTCAGCAGCGCTTCTCCCAGATTCAGCGGCCATGAACCCTCCTGCTGCTTCCGGAAAATACTGCCTGCAGCCCGGGCGCTGCTTTGCTCTGCCGCACCGGACTGGCTTTTACCGCCAAAAAGCTTCTTTATGCCGCCCAGCAGACCGCCTGCCGCTTCACTGCTCCCAGCAGCTGCTTCGACCGGTCTCGTACCGCCCACAGAGGATTCTTCTTCCTTTTTTGCCTGCCGAGAGGCTCCCGCAGCCAGATCCTCCTCAGAGCAGCGAAGATAAAAATACGCCGTCAATAACAGGATTCTGCCGTTCAAATAGCTGCCCTTATACCATTTCAGCGCCTGCTGCACGATTTGCGGGTTCTGATCTGCCAGATTTATGATTGCGTTCAGTCCATGGCTGGAAATGAAAGAGTTTATACATTCAATTCCCTGCACATAAACTGCCAAAGCCCTTTCCCGAACTACTTTCATAGCTCCGCTCTGCACTAACCGGCATAGCTGAAACGTATCTGCATAGGAAAAACATTCACAACAGGTAGACGCCCCCAGGGCAAACAGAATGTTAAAGAGCCTGGCTGCCTCATCGTAACGCTTTTTCTTAAAATAGGATTCAAACAGAGACTGAAAATCCTTTTTATTCTTATCCGACATCTGTGTCAGATCACGAAAAGTCAATCCCGTCAGATTCTCCTCCCCCGCTTCTCCTTTCAGATACTTCTCCGCAGTCTCCAGTTCCTGGCTGCTAAGCTGCAGTCCCTCCAGCGCTGTCAGAACCTTCTCTGCCTGCAAATTCTCCGCTCGTAACATACTGCTCCTCCTTTAAATTT
The DNA here is from genome assembly GCA_017624175.1 of Lachnospiraceae bacterium. Taxonomy (GTDB): domain Bacteria; phylum Bacillota; class Clostridia; order Lachnospirales; family Lachnospiraceae; genus Acetatifactor. Next base: position 6,726 of record JAGANP010000093.1, read on the forward strand.
TCCTTTTATATGTTTTCCCTATTGATGACACAGTTCAATACAGACAATCTCAGAATCATTGAATAAACGCACCGGAATAATGCTGTTTCCGAGACCTCTGCTTACGATCATGGTGGTTTCCCCGCTATATATGTGCCTTCCGTATATTTCGGATCAGATCCCTGATCCGGAGCTGCCACCCCGCCAATAAACGGAAGCCGAAACTGCCCGTCACATAATATATCGGACAAATATCCACACATGCATTTACAAATGAAAGCGCCGCATCAATATCCGATTATCATTCCCATAGTGGATAAAAAATAGCAGGAAAGGCAGGATTACCAATAGTGCTGTAATCTTTTTCCTCTTCTTTATTATGCTTTTGGACTGTCCCATACTTTTATTTCTTTTCTATTATCGCAATTGCACATGGCATTTTTCCTGTTATCAACTGAAATTCTATATCCGTATACCCTGCCTTTTTAAAAAATTCCTGATAGGATTGATAATCAAATCGGCATTTAAATCCTGCCCCAAATCGTTCAAGCAATCTTACAAGAGCACTCGGTTTCCCTGCATTTTCATGATTTACATATGTCGGAATAATTACCTTCCCGCCCGTTTTACATACTCTCATCAATTCCTTTAATGCGCCTTCCGGATCATCAAGCAGATGAATGACATTCCCTGCAACCACTTTATCAAATCTTTCATTCTTACATTGGATATGCATAATGTCCGCCCGTCTGATTTTTACATTTAGCAGATCGGCACAGTTCTTCTTTGCTTGCTTTAACATTCCAACGGAAAAATCCGTAGCAATCAGCCGTTTACACTTTTTACCGATATGCCTGCTGATCATGCCGGTTCCGCAGGCGCATTCCAATACCACATCTGTAGCATCAATTAGTTTTGCCACTTCGCCGCAAAGCTGCCTGTTCACCTTGCCATTATAATACTCTTCAAACAAATCATATAGGCCTGCCGCTTTATCCCAAAACATAAATATTCTCCTTTTCATACCTCATTATCTCTATTCTTCCCGGCGCCGCAGTACACCGCCCGGGCTTGGTCATAGGCTGCCCGTCGACGGCATAATTCCACCTACTGCCACAGCCTGCAATAGATCTCCATGGTCTCTGACAAGCCGTGCTTCATCCGGTGGCAGGACAGGGCAAGCTGTTCACGCAGCTGCCGAAGCCAATCTGACAGAGTTGTCATTCCATAGCTTTTGCCCTGCTCCCCTGCACGCTGCAGCGCTTCCAGCGTGCTGTCCTGGGTGGTGGCGCTTCCCACCTGATATATCTCCTGCAGCAGCCAGCTGACCTCCTCCAGATAACTCTGCAGGACCCGGAAAGTGTCTTCCTCATCGCTGTTTTCCCGGCAGACCGCTTCTTCCGTTTTCCCCAGAAGATCTTCTTTTTTCCGTTTCAGCCATTCCCCTATATCCGTACCCGTATTCTCCAGATCCTGACGTTCCAGCAGATCCACCGGATACAGGCAGATCCGGTTTCCCTGCAGATACACCCTGCCCAAAAAGCAGGGCTTCTGTTTCTTTTTCAGCCGCTCCAGATAGCGGATAGACGCTTCTTCCCGTTTGGAATAGGGAAGCTCTACCAGCACCTGCCGTCCTGCCGGATCCCAGATGGGCAGCTCCAGCATCTGGGTAATCTCGTTGAACTTTCCCTGCTGAAATCGCTCTGCCTGTACAAAAACCAGCCGGGGATGTCCGTCTCCGGCGGAGGCTTTCTGCGGCGGAGACGGCGGCGGAATCTGCTCTGCAAAGAGTCTGTCAAACTCCCGATAATACCAGCCCTCCAGCTTTTCCGCCGTCAGTTCGCTGCGCCCCAGAATCTCCCCCCGGGTCTCCTGACTGGAGGACAGACGGCCTACGGCATCACATTTGGCCCCCCGCAGCCGCAGCTGTACATCGGCAAGTCCCTCCAGGAGCAGAGGAACTCCCCAGGGCGCCGGGGTTTTCTCCTGATAACCGCCTCTTTTCTTCCCCTCATAAAAGGTGGGCCGGGCACTGGTATAGGTATACCAGGTTCCCGTGGAAATTTCCAGAAAATATACCGTATCTCCCTCATAGCCCGAATCACTGACAAAATGCTCCGCCGTGATTCCTGTCAGTTCCAGTTCGCCCACGGGCAGATAGGCGGAGCGAAACTCTCCCGCCAGGGCCTGGATCCGGCCGATGATACCCTGCGCCTCTTCCGCAGCACCGTTCAGGGCGGTTCTGACCAGGACTTCCAGCTGTCCGGTCCGGTGGAATAAACGCTGCAGCTGACCGGCCAGCTTTTCCATGGTCAGTCCCGCCGACCGGCGCAGATATTTTCCATAGCTGTCTGCCAGAGCTCTGAGATCCCCCTCCCAGCCCGGCAGTCCCGCATTGTGGCAGAGGATCGCCAGCCGTTCCAGTTCTTCCGCCTGTTCCTGACCTCCCCGTGCCAGACCCACCTCCAGCAGTCCCTCCAGGCAGCTGCGGATCTGCTCTGCCGTATCCTGCAGCTCCTGGAGATCCAGATCCGGCAGCTGCTCCAACTCCGCTGTCAGTTCCTCTGCCGTCAGCTGTTTTTCCAGATACTGGCACCAGAGGATCGCCTCCGCCTTGTGGCTGCACAGCTCCTTTTTGTGACAGGAGCAGGTACTGTACGAAAGAGGCGACAGGAGCTTCACCGTTATCTCCTGTCCCGGCAGCTGCACCTTTACCACAGAGCTGCGCTCCACCCTGGGCGTTTCCCCTGCCTCCATGATGGATGCCAACCGGCGCAGTCCTTTACTGCCTAACGCCCGAAACAGGGGCTTTCGGGGCTGGGAGAGTACCTCCTGCCATACCTGTTCTCCCAAAGTATCTGTGCTGTCTGCTCCGGCTTCTTCACTGCCCGGTTTGACAGCATCGGTTTTCTCCCCTCCGGCGGCGGCCTGTTTTGCCAGCAGGATGCCCATAATCACATGGCGGCAGATGCTGCGGGAGGGGCAGCTGCACCGGCTTTCCCCCAGAGGAAGGCGGATCCTTACCGTCTCGCTCCCCGCCGGCACCACCAGCTCCTGGGCCGTCCAGTCCGGTTCTGCCAGAGCGGCCCCTTCACTGCCTCCTGCCTCCTCCAAATCCTTGTATGCTCTCTTTACAATTCCCTTATTGCTGATGCCGACCAGATAATCCTCATCCACATCCGCAAGGCTCTGCTTCCAATCCATCATCCACCTACCATCTCCGCCACATGCTCTGCCAGCTGCTCCGGGGTCATGGCTCCTACGAACGCTCCCATCTGGGCCAGCTGCGCTGCCGCATGCCGGTCATAATTAGGAGTTGCTGTCATATCCAGGGCCGTCAGGGCGATCAGTCTTGCCCCGCTTTCAATAATACTTCGGCTGACACTGTACAGGTTGTGATAGCCTCCGCCCTCGTACAGATCCGAGATCAGCACCACCAGCGTCCTGTGGGGATTCTCAATCAGTGTCTCACAGTAATTCAATGCTCCCGCTATATTGGTGCCCCCGCCCAGCTGCACGCTCATCAGGGTTTCCACCGGATCCTCCACATGCCCGCTTAAATCCACCACATTGGTATCAAAGATCACCAGCCGGGTATCCAGCATGGGAAGCCTGGCAAAGATACCCGCCATGATGGCACTGTGGATCACGGAATCCAGCATGGAACCGCTCTCATCCACACAGATTACGACCCGCCACTGATGATACCGCTTCATCCGGGAGTGAAAATATACCTGCTGCAGCACCAGCTGTTCCTGCTCCCTGTCATAATGCTGCAGATTCTTCCGGATGGTCTTTTGAATATCCAGGTTGCGGATACTGCGGATCGGGCTGCCGCTCTGCCGGTTCAGCCGTCCCTGCAGGGCCCGGCGCACATCCTGCTCCAGCTGGGCCATAATCTCCTCTGCCACTTTCCGCACAATCTCCCGGGCCAGCTGCAGCACCTCGCCCTTCATCAGATGCTTCAGACCCATTATGGTTTTCAACAGTTCCCTGTTAGGCTCTAAGCGCCGCAGCACCTCCGGGTCTGTCAGCAGCTCCGTCATCTCATACTTTTCCAGCGCATGCCGCTCCATGATTTCCACCGTTTCTTTCGGAAAAAGCTTCTTCATCTCATGCAGCCACTTCGGAACCGTCAATCGTGAACCCTCTCTGCCGCCCCGGCGGTCCTGCCGGATCTCCTGCTCCTCCCCGTACTCCCGGGAATACAGATAATCCAGTACCTCTTCCATGCCCATATAATTGACGCCGCTGCCGCTGTAGGAAATCTGCCCGGAAGCATATTTGCCCAGCACCAGCCGCCATCTGTTCAGAATCTGTCCGTCATCCATCATTTTACACCATTTTCCCCCATTACTTCCAGAGCATAAGTTTCCAGCTCCCGTCCATAGAGATACCAGGATTCCGGCACTGCCTGCCGCTCCTGCAGCTGCCTGCGGCTTCTGCCATGAAAGCCCGCCGCCGTTCCGGCAATCCGGTCGGTCTCTGCCGGAGTAAAATAGGTAAAGGCCATATGCAGCTCCGGCAGCAGCTGCATGAAATCCGCTTCCCCCACCTGCATCAGGAACTCATCCAGCATCCTTAAAAAGGTATCTCCCACAAACACCAGATCCTTGGCCCCGAAGAAGAGGCCCCGGAAGAAAAGCGCCGTCTTCAGTAATTGCTCCTTGGTACCTGTCAGATACCCCCGGCAGGTCTGCTCGATCTGCGCCGCAGTTTCCTGACCGCCGCCGTACAGCATGCCGTGGATACAGCCATGGACCCCGGCCTGAATCTCCGGATCCCGGTCCATGGCCCACAGGGCTTCAAAGTAGCTGCCATAGAGGCCATTTTCCTCCGGCACGTTCTGACTGCCCGTGGCTGCGCCATCTTCTCCGGCGGCTCCCTGCTGCCGGGAAAGCCTCCCGATGGCCTGATACAGCAGCTTCACCGCCTCCATGCACCGGGCCATATCCTCTTCCTTGACTCTTGCCATGCCCGGCAGCAGTCCCAGCAGCCTGCGGATACAGGTCAGGATCAGCGTTTTGGTTTCCAGTCCCGAATCATATAATCTGCACAGCTGCTGCACCATCATCAGCGACCGCAGCGCCTCTGCCAGGGAATAGAAATCCGTATCCGTCATCAGCAGCTCCTGGAGCCGGTCATATACCTGCTCCGGCTGTCCCTCCAGTCCCATCTCCAGTACCTGGGTCAGCAAAACCGCCCCCTCCCGGGCGTACACCGCTTTTTTCAGCTGCTCCTGCACCAGACCTTTTACGGCCTCTTCCACCGTGCCCCCGTAAACGGAGGCTTCTATCAATGCCGCCATGACCTGGGCGCTCCACTTATATTTCCAGATCTCCCGCATCAGGTTACGGTCTCTGCCGGTCTGCAGATTGGGGCCCTTGATGCGCCGGGCATAGGGAGCCTGCAGAAACAGCAGCCGGTGAAACAGCATACTCATCTGCCGATGTTTTTTCTTACTGAATATGGACAAGGTGACTTCCGTCTCCAGGGTGGAAGCATTCTGCAGCCCAAAACGCCTGCACTGCGCCCGGAAATCCTGCAGCACCGGCGGCTCACCCGCATTCCGGCACAGCTCCCCCACCCGCCTGCCTGTCATTTGCCGCCGCAGCAGCCACATGGGCTCATCGGTGGCCAGGGTATATTCTCCCTTGACAAAACAGGACAGGACCGCATCCTGCAGCTCATAGGCGCCGGGCTGGGGCTTCCCCCGCAGCGCCGCCAGCCCCTCCGCCATGGAACAGGCACAGATCTCATCATAGGTGGAGGTACTGCCCTCCGCCCGGCGTACTGCCTTGCCGGTGGCCACGATCATGTCCAGAACCGCCCGGGCATAGGGCTCTGACTCCTTTTGAGCGCCGGATTCTTCCTGGGCCGTCTCCTGCAGCTGCTCTTTTTCCTGCAGTTGCTTTTTTTCCTGCAGCTGCTCTTTTTCCTGCAGCAGCTCCCAGATCTCCTGATAGAAACCCGTAAAGGGCATACCGCTGGCATAGCCGTTTAAGGCGTCCGCCGCCTCCATGGAGTAGGGCATCAGATAAACGCCCTGATCCCTGCTGCTTACCAGCTTTTCCGGCAGACTTTCCAGCGCCGGATCCTTTTTTGCCTTTTTTACGGCAGTATTCTCTGAGACAGCCTGCCCCAGCCGCTCTGCCAATGCAGGGGTATGAAAGCCGCCCGTTACCACCAGGATACGATGAGGTACAGGGGTCTTTTCCGCCAGCTGCTTTGCCGTCTCCAGGATTTTTTTCGTCATATAGGCCTCTCTGGCCAGGCATCCCTCCCCCTGCAGCTGCTCCGCAGGCGTACTTTCCCGGGCCTGCCTGCAGTAGGTCAGCAGATTGTCAAACCAGATCTCACTCTCCTGGGTAAGGCCCTCCAGTTCAAAATATTTCTCCCAGAACTCGTCAAAGCTCCGCAGCCCCGTCTTTTCACACAGGCGCTGCAGATAGGCATTGCGGGATAACAGATAGTCGTCGTTGTAATTGCTCTTTTCCCCCTCCTGCAGCAGGCCTTTTCCGGCCTGGGAGGCCGCCAGGATGTCCCCGTAGGGCAGATCAATAAAGGCCACATAAGCCCCCCGGGCATTTCCCGCCCGCAGCGCCGCCAGCTCCGGAGAATAATCCAGAAAGGGATAATAGCACCGGTATTTTTCCTTTTCCTCGGATACTGCTCCCGCCGTATCATCATAGGAGTAATACACCGCAAAAGGCGCCCTGGTGTCCGGATCCAGCATGGCGGGGATCAACGGACAGGCCGTATCCGGGCCCTCGACCAGCACCGCCTCCGGCTGCCACTCCTGAATCACCCGCTGTACCTGACAGGCGCAGGCGGGACTGTGATGCCGCACGGGGAGCAGCTTTATTTCAGCCATTTCCTGGCTTCGTAATATTGTTTCCATAGGCCACCCTCTTTGCTGGATTTGTCCTTAATCACGGTGTTGAAATAGTCTTTTACTCTGGTCAGATCCTCTTTATTTTCTTTGGAAAGAGCGCCTACCAGATTCTGCACCAGGTTATCCACATCCATCCTGCCGTCGCCGTAGTAATATCCACCGATCATGGTCTGATAATACACGGAAACCGCCTCCGCCGTGCTCATGACGGCGCTGGGACTGTCGATCCGGTGTCCCATGGAGGATACCCCTTCCCGCAGCTCATGATAAGTGCTGGCCAGCAGCTCCGCCACGTCCTCGTCCACCGGCATGTCGATATGACTTTCCGCCGCCAGACTCTGCACTTCGTTGATGATAATCTGTTTTTCCAGCGCCACCTCCCGCACCGGCATCACGGTCTCAAAGTTAAACCGGCGTTTCAGAGCGGAGCTCATTTCATTGACGCCCTTGTCACGGGTATTGGCGGTGCCGATCACGTTAAAGCCCGGCCGGGCAAACAGGATTCCCTGCTCTCCCAGCTCCGGCACATTCAGCACCTTGTCGCTGAGCACGCTGATCAGACTGTCCTACACCTCCGCCGGAGTACGGGTAATCTCTTCAAACCGGGTCAGAAGCCCCTGCTCCATGCCCACATACAGCGGCGAGGGAACCAGCGCCTCCCGGCTTGGCCCTTTCGCCAGCAGCAGAGCGTAATTCCAGGAATATTTAATCATATCCTCCGTGGTACCGGCGGTGCCCTGTATGGTGTTGGTGCTGACGCCGCTGATGGCTGCGGACAAAAGCTCCGACAGCATGGTTTTGGCCGTGCCCGGCTCTCCCACCAGCATCAGCCCCCGATTGCCCGCCAGGGTGATGATGCACCGCTCCACCAGGGCATCGTTTCCAAAGTATTTTTTCCCGATAGGAACTGATTTTCCCTGATAGCTGACAGGGGTTCTGCTGCCCAGAATGAATGTGCGCACCGCCCTGGGAGACAGCCGCCAGTTTTCCGGCTTCCTGTCCGTGTCCGTGGCTTTAAGCGCCTCCAGTTCCTCCTTATACCGTACCTCCACCGGAGGCCGCAACAATCTCTGCTCGTCCATATGTATTCCACACCTTTCCGGGCTCACTGCCCCTGCCTGCAATAATTATTTTTATTGTAACTTGCGGCTGGTTATTCGTCAATGAATTACGGTCATACCAGAAAAAAAGAACATTTAACACAGGAAACGGAACTGTCTGAACATATTATATTAGTACTTATATTAATTGCATTTCTATTATAAATTTATTATAATACAAAAAAAACAGGAAAGGAACTTTTACTATGAAAAAATATATTACGGCCCTGCTGCCATGCATGGTGCTGTCACTGTTTTCCGGCTGCGGACAGTCAGCGAACGTACCGTCCCCGCCGGAAACAGAGTTGGAAACCGTATCGCAGATGACGGCGGAAATTGCCGCACCGGAAGAACCCGAGACAGCGCAGGCCTTGTGGGCCGGTCAATATCTGCCCTGGGAGCATAAAAGCCGGGGGACTGCCGGGGAAACGGAACTGCTTTACGTGGATTCCGGTGTAAGCGGCTCCCTGTTCTGGTACTTTGGCACGGAGCCGGAATCCGATGGGATGCGTGTCTTTGGTCCCCAGGGGGAATATGTACTAGAAATTTATGACACATCCACCGGAGAATGTACGGTGAAACGCTTCTCCCCGGCAGAGCTGGGATTGGATGGAAAACTGGGGTTTCTGTCGGGCATGGACATGCAGGATGAAAAACATTATATGTTCCGCTGGATGGATTACGAACAGAATGACGAGGGTTTATATTATCAGACCGCCGACAGAATGGTCTATACGGATTTTGCCAGCGACCTGCAGACGGCAGATCTCTGGGGGGGTTACCTGGAAGAGGGGATCTTACAGGAATCACTGGCTGAGCTGCCCCTGCGGCAATCTCTCACCTGCCGCTGTGACGGGCACGGCAATAGTTATGTAATGAGCGGCAGCTCCGGGTTCTATTTATTCAGCAAAAGCGGCGAACTTCTGCTGGAATACAAAGGATCCGGGCAGGAACTGACAGCTCCCCTGCGCAATCCGGAGGGGGACCTGATTCTTCCTGTTTATAACAGCAGGGAACGATATTACGAGTTTCTGTTGGCAGACACAGCCGAGGGCGAGCTGCGTTCCCTGGGACAGATAGAGTCTTCTTCTCCATACATCATGCAGCTGTACGGTATGCTGGGAGATGATATTTATTATCGTTCACTGACAGAAACGGAGACCGGTGCCGGAGAAGGAATCGTAAGGTGGAACATCCAAAGCGGCAGTCAGGAATTGCTGTTTGATTTTCAGGCAGCCGGAATAGACACAGGTTATCGGACCATGCTTGCGCTGGCGGAGGGACAGCCCCTATGCCTGCGGCTGACAAAATTCACGGAGGGAAAACCGGAGGAATGGCTCACCACTTTGACAGAACAGAAATCCGTGAATGATGGAGCCATCCGGGTCGCTGATCTTACCGGCTCGGGGAAGCGGGTATCCGAATGCGCAGTGCAGGCGTCCCTGCAGACGCCGGACTTTCACTATGAATACGAGGATGCCTCCGCCCAGGAGACCCGGGACAGAATCCTGGCCGAACTCTCGCAGGGGAAAGGGCCTGATCTGTTGTTCGTATCACTTGAGGATATGCATATGCTGGAGGAGAAAGGGCTATTGCTGGATATCGGAGAACTGATCCCCGGAGAACTTCAGGAAGAACTTCTACCAGGCGCCCTGGAGATCGGAACCGTTGACGGCAGGCTTCTGGGAGTGCCTGCGGCAGTCCGGGCAGAAACCCTGGTAGTATCCGGTGACATCTGGTCCGAAAACACCTGGCAGCTGGAAGATATCATCGGCCTAATGGAAGAGGGGAAACTGAACGGTTCCATCCGCTCTCCTTATGTAATGAGCGATTATCTGACTCCTTCCATCACCGTGAGCACCCTGATAAACCGCAGTCTGGCAGATTCTTTCCTGATTGACTGGGAGAACCGGCAGAGCCATTTTGATGATGAGCGGTTCATTCGCCTGCTGGAGCTTACCGGCACAGACCTAAGCGGCACTCCGCAGGAGACAGAAAGCTGGCTGGATGACGGACAGAATATTCTATGGGGGTATTTCACAGTTGAGCATGACTTTCTTGCATTTTTTGAGCATATAGAGGCGGAAAACGGCAAAATCGTGGGTTATCCCACTGAAGGCGCCTGCGGAAGCTATCTGATTGCCGACGGCGGCGTACTGGTGGTGAACGCCGGCATTGGCCAGAAAGAAGCTGCAGCCTGCTTTCTGGAGACCCTGTTAGGGGAAGAAATACAGTCTAAGACAAGCAGTCCCTGCCTGAGTGTCCGAAAGCTGTCTCCGGAGGATTATCTTATACAGGAGGCATCCAGCAGAGTCACCTATCTGGGAGGGCAGGAGGTTCCGGTATATGAGGATGGCACCACAGCCCTTCACCGTGCAGCGGCTTTTCTGGAAAGCTGCACTGCGCCCCCGTCCGGGTATTCCCAAATCATGGGGATCATTTCCGAGGAGCTCAGCGCCATGTATGCGGAAAATAAGTCTCCTCAGACCACTGCGGAAATCATTAACAGCCGTGTACAGCTCTATCTGGATGAGGGAAACTGAAAATATATAAAAGAATGAGGCTGCGGCAGTATTCCCTCCGCAGCCTCAAAATATCTACTCCAACAGCTTTTCCAGTTCTGTGATCATCGCATTGATGCTTTCCACCTGATTCAGTAATGCGGTAATGTCCTCTGCATTGCTCTGCACCATCTCTGCAATATTCCCGAATTCCGTATTTTCACTTACAATTCTTTGGGCTATATCCTCGTTAATGGTAACCGTTTCCCTGATAACCCCGCTCTGCTGGCTGCGGATACTGTCCGCCTGCCCAACTGCTTTCAGAGACTCTTTCAGAAGCTCCATCATGGTGCGGATCCCTTCGACCGTTTCCGCAATTACCTTGTTCTGCTCCAGAAGCTGTTCCGTATTTTTGTTCATAAACACAGAT
>JAGANP010000094.1 GCA_017624175.1 Lachnospiraceae bacterium
ATACCGGCGCAGTACAGGTGAATCTGGGCAACCTGACCCAGGGAGAAGTGGTGGCCATCATCAACTACATGTCCCAGATCCTGGTGGAGCTGGTGAAGCTGGCCAATCTGATTATCACCATCACCAAGGCTCTGGCCTGTGCGGATCGTGTAGCCGGTGTGCTGGAGATCCCCACCGGGGAGGAAGCGGCAGAGGTGTATGGAATCGCCCCGGACAGTGCAAAGGAAACAGCGCAGCCGGTTTCCGCAGCCGTAGGTATGCCGGAAAGCGAAACAGCGGGCGCTGCGGCGGAAGGGGTTCCCTATCTGGAGTTCGATCATGTATCCCTGACCTATCAGGGAGCGGGGGATAAGACCCTGCAGGATATGCATTTTCAGGTGAAAAAGGGACAGACCATCGGTATCATCGGCGGTACCGGTTCCGGCAAATCCTCGCTGGTAAACCTGATCCCCGGCTTTTATCCGGTAACGGAGGGAGCCATCCGCCTGGAGGGACGGGATATCCGTACCATCCCACCGGAGCAGCTGCGCAGCCGTATCGGTGTAGTACCCCAGAAAGCAGTGCTTTTTAAGGGGACGATCCGCAGCAATCTGCAGTGGGGCAAGCCGGACGCCACGGAGGAAGAGATGTGGCAGGCCATTGACACCGCTCAGGCCCGAGAGGTGGTAGAGGAAAAAGGGGGAGGGCTGGACGCCAGGATTGCCCAGAACGGCAAGAATCTGTCCGGCGGACAGCGGCAGCGGCTGACCATTGCCAGAGCGCTGGTCCGCAAGCCGGAGATCCTGATTCTGGACGACAGTGCCTCCGCTCTGGACTATGCCACAGACGCCCGGCTGCGGCAGGCGCTGAAAGAAGTGGAGAAGGGTACGACGACCTTTATTGTGTCCCAGCGTGCTTCCACCATCCGCCATGCGGATCAGATCATTGTGCTGGATGACGGCATGATCGCCGGTATCGGCACGCATGAGCAGCTGCTGGAGAGCTGTGAGGTATATCAGGAGATCTATTATTCCCAGTTTGAAAAGTAATTGTTCATAAAAACTTAAGCCAATATTAAAATGCAGGAAATTCCCAAGGGAGCCTGCATTTTTTCTTTGCCCAAACGGCATATGTACGGAATGCCAGAGGTAATGATGGTGCAATTTAACAAGAAGCTGATAAGAGATTGGCTTTTGAGGAAAATGTATGGTAAAAATGCACAAAAACAAGAACGAATTTTTTGCAGCGAAAAGCAAAAAGGTAGTTGATTTTCAACATAAGATATAGTAATTTATAGATAAAGGTTTAGCACATATCATAAAATTTTAGTAAATACTTAAATAAATAGGGAAATAAAACGATTAAGTTCTATTAATACTTCAGCTATAAATGAAATGAATCGAAAATCATGGAAATAAGGAGGAAGTCCGTATGGTACGGAGAGGCTTTAAGAGGGTGGTATCGCTGACAATGGCAGCAGCGCTGCTATTTGACCTGTGCGGCATAAACAGCGTTTACGCAGCCGGTGAGGAAGATCAGCAGACGGAGACGGCGGAGGAAGCAGATTCCGGTATAGTGTCCGGCGAGTATACTACGGAGAGGCTGAGCAGCAATTATACCAAGGTCAGTGCAGGATATACTGCGCCCGTATACACGGGGGAGACGCTGCGCTTTGCGATCGGGGAGATTCTGGATGCCTCCTGCAGAGAGCTGCTGACTGCAGACAGTCATGATTACGGCAGCGATGTCATAGACCTGACGAGCGGGGACAGGGCCTCGGTTACCCTGGAGGTGCCCCAGACCGGTCTGTACTGGATCGGCTTCGACTATCTGTCCTATGATGAATCTATTCTGCCCATCGAGTTTTCCTTTATGGTGGACGGGGAATATCCGTTTTATGAGACAAGAAACCTTTCTTTCGAGACCACCTGGGTCACAGAGGGAGAAACCGATATTGACCGTTACGGCAATGAGATTGTGACGCTGCCGAATAAGAAGATTCAATGGGAGCATAAGGAAATTATGGATGCCAGCTATCGTTATTCGGAGCCGCTGATGGTACAGCTGGAAGCGGGCGTACATACTTTTGAGCTGACGGTCAGCGAGGGCAGCTTCCTGTTGGGAGACATTACCCTGTCCGCACCCCGGGAGATCGCTGCTTATACCGGATCGGAGCCTGCTGCGGGAGAGCAGCTGATTGTGATCGAGGGAGAGGATTTCTACGAGAGAAACGATTCCTCCATTCATGCTGTAGGCGAGTACGATTCGGCACTTTCTCCCCTTTCGGCCAAGGAAACCGTGCTGAATACGGTGGATGAGGATTCCTTTTCCACGGCGGGACAGACGATTACCTATCAGTTTTATGTGGAAGAAGCCGGTTATTACTATATCGGTATGAATTACAGGCAGTCGGAGAAAAACGATTTTCCTGTGTTTGTGGATTGGCGAGTGGATGGGGAGATCCCCAATACGGCTTTTCAGAGTTATCCGATAGCCTATACGACAAAATACAAAACCGCATCCCTGGAGGATGAAGAGGGAAATAAGCTCAGCGTCTATCTGGAAGAAGGCTTCCATACGATCTCCATGACCATCAGCGCAGATGCCATCCGGTATGCCCTGGAGGCTGTGGATGAGATCATGAGCGGCATCAGCGATCTGTCTCTGGAGGTAACAAAGGTTGCGGGAACCAATAAGGATAAGTACCGGGATCTGCGGCTGACCCGCTACATACCGGATGTACAGGAGCGGCTCTACGGCTGGGTGGACCGGCTGTACAGCATCACGGAGGAGGCGGAAAAGTTTGTAGATGCCGATGATCCCGAGGATGTGGCGGCTTTCTCCTATCTGCTGATTGCGGCAAAACAGCTGAAGAGCCTGGGAGATGAACCCAACGAACTGACCTACCGTGTGGCGGAGCTTTCCACCAGCGTGAACTCCATCAATACCCAGATTGCCAACTTTGTGGATCTGATCAACGACAATAACCTGGCGGTGGATCGGATTTACCTTTACCAGGAGGACGCAAAACTGCCGAAAGAGCTGAATCTTTTCCAGAGCATGGGGCTTTCCGTGAGCCGGTTTTTCAACTCTTTCTTCGGGCAGTCCTATTCCGCCAGCAACACCGATGAGTCCCATATTCAGGTGTGGGTGAACCGTCCGAGACAGTACGTGGAGATCATGCAGAAAATGATTGACGAGGAGTTTACGCCCCAGACGGGAATTGAAGTGGATCTGGCCATCATGACGGACGCCAATAAGCTGATCCTTTCCAATGCGTCCGGGGATACGCCGGATATCGCAACGGGCATCAACTACGCCATTCCCTTTGAATTGGGCATCCGGGGCGCTCTGGTGGATCTGACGAAATTTGACAATTATCAGGAGGTTTTCAGCAGATATAATGAGGGTATCCTCATATCCTCCGTGATCGGGGACGGGTTCTATTCCCTGCCGGAGACCATGAATTTCTACGTTATGTTCTACCGGACGGATATTCTGGAAAAGCTGGGGCTGGAGGCGCCGAATACCATGGAGGAGCTGATCGCTATGCTGCCGGATCTGCAGATGCGGGGCCTGAATGTGTACTATCCCACAGCGGCCATGCTGACGATGCGGAATTTCCACGGAACCACCCCGCTGATCTTCCAGAACGGCGGCAGTCTCTACGGTGAGACGGCGCTGGATCTGCTGGTGGACAGTGAGGAGACGGTGGAGGGCTTTACGGAGCTGACAGAGCTGTTTACCCTGTACAATATGCCGGTGGATATTCCGAACTTTTACCAGCATTTCCGGAACGGGGATCTGCCCATCGGCATTGCGGATTTCAATTCCTATAACCTGATCCTGAATGCCGCTCCCGAGATTGAGAATTCCTGGGATATCGCACTGGTTCCCGGTGTGGAGGATCCTGAGACCGGAGAGATCTACCGGTATATGTCCGGCGGCGCCGAGAGTATGGTGATGTTCTCCTCCAATGACGAGCGGGAGCAGCAGGCCTGGGCCTTTATGGAATGGTGGTCCAGCACGGCGGTGCAGGCTCAGTTCGGACAGATGCTGCAGATTATGTACGGCGATGAATATATCTGGCCCACGGCGAACCTGGAAGCATTTGCCCAGCTGCCTTATCCCACCGCACACAAGGATGTGATCATGGAGCAGGCAGAGAATATTCTGGAAGCCCCCAGACTGCTGGGCAGCTACATGCTGGAGCGGGAACTCAGCAACGCCTTTAATGACATCGTGGTAAACGGCGATACCGTCAGATCCCGCATAGATGAGGTCTATAAGATTGCAAACCGTGAGACCTTACGAAAGCTGGAGGAATTCGGTTATATTGATGCCGATGGGAATGTGCTGAAGGAGTACCTCATTCCCTCCGTCAGCAAAGTGCGTGAGATCATGACACGGAACGAATAAAGCCATGAAGGAGAGAGGAAAGAAGAATGCGTAAGAAATCATCAGTAGGAAAGAGAATGCATTCCAATAAGAACGGATATTGGTTTGTATTCCCCTATGCAGCGTTATTTGTAGTATTCATACTGGCTCCGGTTATCATGGCGGTGATTCTGTCCTTCACCAATTTCAATGCCATTGAGACACCGAAATTTGTGGGATTCCTGAATTACATAAACCTGATTACCAGTGATGACACTTTTATGAAGTATGTACTGCCCAATACGGTCAAGTACGCAATGATCGTCGGTGTGGGAGGCTATGTACTGTCCTTCCTGCTGGCCTGGGCGCTGGCGAACCTGCCCAAGGTTCCCCGCACCATATTTGCCCTGATTCTGTATTCCCCCAGCATGACCACCGGTGTGGCCATGACGGTGCTGTGGAAGATCATGTTTACCGGCGATCAGACCGGATATATCAACAGCTGGCTGATGAACATCGGGGTAATCAATGAGCCGATCATCTGGCTGGTCAGCACGGATTATCTGCTGCCCATCGTCATCATCATCGGACTCTGGAGCAGCATGGGCGTGGGCTTTCTGTCCATCCTGGCCGGTCTGCTGAATGTGGATGAATCCCTGTACGAGGCGGCGGCCATTGACGGCGTGCGGAATCGTTTCCAGGAAATGATCTATGTGACGATCCCCAGCATGAAGCCCCAGATGCTGTTCGCAGCGGTAATGCAGATCGTGGGGGCTTTCCAGAACGGCCAGATCAGTACGCTGCTGGCCGGCAACCCCACACCCCAGTATGCGGCCCAGCTGATTGTCAACCACATTGAGGACTATGGCTTTATTCGGTATGAGATGGGCTATGCGGCGGCTGTCTCCGTGGTGCTGCTGCTGATCGTACAGATCTTCTCGGCAATATCGACGAAGCTGTTCAGTGAAAAGGATTAAGGGAGGGAGGAAGAAAGATGGCTGCATATAAAGGACATAGAATGAACCCGGACAAATTTGAAAAGGGGCAGATCAAGATCTTTCTGCTGGTACTGCCCATGGTGCTGCTGACCGGGCTGCCGATCGTATTTATATTTTTCCATGCGTTTAAGCCGATGGAGGAGCTGTTCGCTTTCCCTCCGAAGTTTATAACCCTGCATCCGACTCTGGATAATTTCAGTAAGCTGCTGAAGGCTTCCCGGTCCGCCGGAATACCCCTGAGCAAGTATGTGTTCAACAGTATTTTTATCACGGCGGCGGTAGTATTCGGCTCCCTGCTGTTCTCCACCATGGCGGCCTATGCGCTGTCAAAGCTGAAGTTCAAGGGCAGGAATGTGATGATGCAGATCAACCAGATTGCCCTGATGTTCGTCTCCTGTGCCGTGATGATTCCCAGATATCTGATCGTCAACAAGTTAGGGATGATCGATACCTACTGGGCGGAGATCCTGCCGCTGATTGCGCTGCCTGTGGGATTGTTCCTGATCAAGCAGTTTGTGGATCAGGTGCCGGATTCGCTGATTGAGGCGGCCTACATGGACGGCGCCAAGGAATGGCAGATCTATCTGCGGGTGGTGCTCCCGCTGATCAAGCCCGCCATTGCTACGGCAGCGATCCTGGTGTTCCAGCAGGTCTGGACCAACCTGGAGACCTCCAATTATTACATTAACGACGATTCCCTGAAATCGCTGGCTTTCTATATGAGCACACTGACCAGTACCACAACCACCAATACCGTGGCCGGTCAGGGTATTGCCGCAGCAGCATCCCTGATCATGTTCCTGCCGAACCTGATCCTGTTCTGTATCCTGCAGAAAAACGTGATGAACACCATGGCACATTCCGGTATCAAGTAGAAATGAGAGGGAGAAGACAATGAAAAAAAGGATGAAAAAGCTTTTGGTCTCATTGACGGCCCTGCTCGCTGCCGTGGGATTGCTTCTGGAGCTGGGTCCGGTAACGGCTCAGGCGGATGCTCCCTATAAGACCTATACGGTGGACGGATACGGCTATGTCACAGAGACGCAGACGGCTTACCTGCCCTATGAGACCATCACCAAGATCGGTGAGGAGAGTCTGTCGGGGCCCACGGATTTTACCCTGCTGGACGACGGGTATATGTATATCCTGGACAGCGGAAACAAGCGGGTGGTGGTATCTGATATGGAGGCCAATCTGGTGACGACCTTCGGCGAGGACACTCTGGTGAATCCCCGAGGTATGTATGTCACGGCGGAGCACATCTGCTATGTGGCGGACCGGGACGCCAAGCAGATCTTCGTATTTGATGAGAACGGAGAGCTGATCCGCAGCTACGGCAGACCCACCGAGGCCATGTACGGTGAGACCCAGGATTTCCTGCCGGTGAAAATCGTGGTGAATGCCGCAGGAACCATGTATGTGATCTGTGAGTCCAACACCAACGGTATCGTGGAGATCAGTCCGGTGGAAGGGGGTACCTTCCTGGGGTACTTCGGTACCAACAGCACCAACGCTTCTCTCTGGAACATCATCTGGAGATCCATACAGACGGATGCCCAGAGAGCCAAGTCCCAGAGCAATATCCCGGCCACCCCGGATAATATGGCTATCGACGAAAAGGGACTGATTTACACCGTAACCAGGGGCGAGGAGCTGGATACCTTAAAGCGGCTGAATATCGCCGGCGTCAATATGATTGAGCCGGACGCCTATGAGGAGGTGCCCGCAGCCGTTGCAGTGGGCAATCACGACAATGTGTTCGTGGCCTCCCAGATGGGGTACATATACGAGTACAACAATGAGGGCAATCTGCTGTTTGTTTTCGGCGGCAGCGATGACGGCCAGCAGCGGATCGGACTGAGCACCAAGGTGGAGGCAATCCAGATCAGCACGGACGACAAGATCTATGTGCTGGATTCCGACAAGGCGCAGATCCAGGTATATGAGCCCACCGAGTTTACCAGCTATCTGCATACGGCGCTCTATCTGTTCTCCAAGGGCAGATATTCCGAGAGCAAGGAACCGCTGCAGCAGGTACTGCAGATGAATAACCTGTTTGACTACGCCAATATGGCTATGGGCAAGGCGCTCTATAAGGAAGAAAATTACGAGGAGGCTTTGAAGTACTCCAGGCTGGCTAAGGATTTTGACGGCTATTCCGACTCCTTCTGGGAGATCCGCAATGTGTGGCTGAAGCACAACCTGACGGCGGTGGTGATTATCCTCATCGTACTGTTTGTCCTGGTGAAAGGGATCGGCCTGCTGGATCGGAAAAAGCATATCCTGGATAAGCCCAGGGCAGTGCTGCACCGTTTCGGGGAGTACCGGGTGGTCAGACAGCTGCGGTATATGTTTACGTTCATGCGGCATCCCATAGACGGCTGCTACGGGATCAAGCACGAGGGCAGAGTATCGGTGCTCAGCGCCAATATCCTGCTGGTGTTTGCCATTGTATTTTACATTATCAATAAATATTTCTGCGGCTTCCTGCTGAAGAATGTCCGGGAGGGAAGCTATGATGTGGTCTCCGATGCGGGCATGATTATCATCGGGCTGCTGCTGATTGTGGGCTGTAATTACCTGATGTGTACGATTAACGACGGCGAAGGGAAGCTGAAGTATATTTACTGCTCCCTGATCTACAGTGCGGGACCGTATATTATCCTGATTCCCTTTGTGTTCCTGCTTTCCCATGTGGTCACCTACAACGAGACGTTTTTTGTGGAGCTGGCCATGCTGGTGATGGCGGTATGGGTGGCGGTGCTGGTCTTCATCTCCATCAAGGAGATCAACAATTATACGGTGACAGAGACCTTTAAGATCATTTTCCTGACGGTATTTACGATCCTGATCGTGTGTCTGCTGGCCTTTATCATTTACGTGCTCTGGTCTCAGGTGTTTGACTTCCTGCAGTCCTTAGCTGGAGAGGTGGTGTATCGAATTGGCTCATAATTTACGATCCTTAAAAAAAGCGGCTGCTCTCGGCATGGCAGTGCTGCTGGGTATGCTGACGCTGCTGGCGGGAGTCCCGGATACAGCGCTGACGGCCCGGGCGGCGGGAGAGATCAACGGGCATACCTATCTGACAGAGAATTCCCGCTATGCATTGTATGTGGATGAGAGCGGGAATTCTCTGTCAGATAGGTATGCCCGTTGATCTCTCCCGCCGCCCGGGCCGTCAGCGCTGTATCCGGGACTCCCGCCAGCAGCGTCAG
>JAGANP010000095.1 GCA_017624175.1 Lachnospiraceae bacterium
AATAAGATTCAGGATAGTAATGTACAGGTGGAGAAGGTCAGCTGGGGACAGGACGAACTGGTAAGTCACCTATGGGAACAGATGGAGGAGTTGCAGAGTACCTTTCATAATGACCATGAAGGGATCTACGATGGTTATGTTGAACTTCTGGCAGAACTGCCGGATAAAGAGATAGAGGGGGGTTTGCAGGAGTATGCCACGATACAGGGAGAGAACTTGCAATATACCTATCTGGTAACGGACGCCGGCATCTATGAGATCAGAACCCAGGGCAGTAATAAAAAATGGCAGTCCCATATCCTTGCATTGCTGCAGAACATCCCTCAGTGGCAGATTTCCAAGGAAACAGCACAGCAGTATGTACATGAGATAAGCCTGAAGCGATATGGGGATCCGCCTTATGTCAATGGGCTGACACTATGGTATAATCAGTTCAGGTTTTCCTTTAATGAGGAGAACAGACTGCTGGAGTATCGTTGCAGTAAAGAGGCGCCGGAAAGCAGTGCGATGATCCAACAGGAATGTATGTGGTTTCGGAAAATTGACACAGAACAGGAGATAGAATGGCGGCTCTGTACGACGGAATCGATACCGGTATATGATACATACAGAGAACTGAGGGAATATCTGCAGACGCTGCATCCGAATATGCTTGACTGTACAATTTATTCTTATGTGGTAGGACAATATTGTACCGATCCGTTCATTATGCTGACCACAGATGAGGCAGAATATGGCTATTATTGTCAGGAATATCAATGGTATCAGATTTTTTGTAACACAACAGAAGATACCTTTTATGGGAATCTATCGAATTGCTGCCGGGCTTTGGGATATGACGATCAGGAATCCTATTCGTGGAATATTACCGCTAAGGGCTGTGTAAAAGAATCGGACCTGAATCAGGATATGTTTTATTTTGAGACGGAAATCGGTCCGGATCAGATTTTTGCTTTTGACTGTGAACTGATAGATATACAGGAAGGGGAACTCTTTAGTTATACATATCAGGTTGCGGTTTCAGAAAAGGGGACGGACCACCCCTTTCAGGTGTTGGAGGTATGCTCCTGTATGTGGCATCCTTATTCTTTTGAGGATTTCAATGCGGACGGCTATTTGGATCTGATGGTGGAATATTACTATGGCGCTAATGGGGGAACTGCGACACGTTACATCTGGAGTCCCTCTAAGGGGCAATTTATAAAAGGTCCGGAAGAGTTTGAATATTATGGGTCTTATGGTATCGATCAAGAGCAAAGACAGCTGCATATGCATCACCATGGCTCCGCCATTTCCGGAACGGAGTATCTCTATCAGTGGTCGGGTGAAATGGATTGCGAATTGATTCGCTATTTTAATCATAATGAAGTATTTGATTATGATTCAGAACGTTTCGATATGGTGGGCGTTCAGGTGTACATCAGTACCTTTGAAAATGGACAGGAAAAAGTGCTTTCAGACTATCTCTATCTGGATCAAGAATATTTCCAGAGACTGGATGAGATCTGGGGAATCTATGACTGTGATTTTGTCTGGGAACAGAAAGTGAGCTTAGATGGGCAGGAACAGCCATGTATTCTGCGTTATGCCCAGACAAGCCGGAGCGATGAGGAAGCGGGAACCGGGGATGATGAACAGAGTGGAAAATCGGCGGATATCTATATGGATCAGATTTATCTGTTTCGGGAGGATACCTATCTGATCTGCGCATTGGAGCAGGAGGCAGAAGCTTTCTATGAGGAACTGAATTGGGAAGAAGATAGGCAACAGCTTACAGTCAGGTATGCAGATGGCACAGTGCATAGCTACCGGTGGAATGGTGAGAACTTTATTCTCTGCGAAGAGGAGCAGGAATAAAGGTAAGGAGTAAGGGAATGGGCTTTCTGGGGATAGCGCTGATAATTTTATTAATGGCATTCTGGTTTTTTGCTTTTACCATGGGTGCAGGACTTCTTTGCTTGGGCCTGTCGATTTTCTTTACCAGTAAGTATAAACGCCAAAGAAAAGAGGCTTTGGCTGCCGGACTGCCGCTGCAGAAGACGGCCAAGAAGGCAGCGATCTTTACCGGTATATTAGCCGGTATGGTGGCAGTGCTCTATTTGCTGCTGGCAGCTGCATTCTGCCGGGGCAGGGTCGTGTTGGAAGAGAGAGGATTTTTTGACGATTATACGAATGCTGCACTGACCGAGTTACCGGCTGAAAGAGAGAACGTTCTTTGTCTGTAACCCGCCCGGGCGCTGCTGCATATATTAGTCAAAAATGGGTAGGTATCCCTATGTTTCGTCGTTTTGACCCATGCGAATGCAGCTGCGAGGATCACGGTATGCAGCCCTTTGCGGCCAATATCGGCCTGGCAGCCTGGAGAAGCCGGGATTTCCGATGTGCTTTTTGGACGGGGAAAAATCTGCAGATGACACTGATGAATATACCGCTTTGCGGAGAAATCGGACTGGAGGTACATCCTCATACGGATCAATTCCTGCGGGTGGAGCAGGGGCAGGCCAAGGTATGGATGGGAGAGAGCAGGGAGCAGCCGAGCTTCTGCCGGGAGCTGGAGCCGGGGGACGGTGTCTTTGTGCCTGCAGGAACCTGGCACAATGTGGTGAATACCGGTAACCGTATACTGAAGCTGTCATCGATCTATGCGCCGCCGGAGCATGCCGCCGGAACCGTACACCACACCAGGGAGGACGCTTTAAAAGCAGAGGCGGAGGAAAATGCACAGGCAGAGACTTAAAATAAGCGGGAGTGTATGGACAGCATACCTCCCGTTTTTTCTTTATGGATAAATATATACCATCGTAGAGATAAGGATGTATAGAGTAAAGTTTTTGTCAGTTGCCTAAGAGAAAATAAATTGAGAGCACCAGAATCCCTGTTATAATGGATTTGTCAAAGATCTAAAACAACAGGTGATGGAGGTACTCTCATGGA
>JAGANP010000096.1 GCA_017624175.1 Lachnospiraceae bacterium
AGGGTCAGAATGTAAAATGTATTTATGTGGCTATCGGTCAGAAGGCTTCTACCGTAGCCAATATCGTGAAGACTTTGGAAGAGTTTGGCGCAATGGCATATACCACCGTGGTGGTATCCACTGCCAGCGACCTGGCTCCTTTGCAGTATATCGCTCCTTACGCCGGCTGCGCTATCGGCGAGGAGTGGATGGAGAACGGCGAGGATGTACTGGTGATATATGATGACTTGAGCAAACATGCTACCGCATACCGTACCCTCTCTTTGCTGCTCCGTCGTCCCCCGGGGCGCGAGGCTTATCCCGGAGACGTATTCTACCTGCACTCCAGACTTTTGGAGCGTGCAGCACGGATGAGTGAGGAATACGGCGGCGGCTCTCTGACCGCACTTCCGATCATTGAGACCCAGGCAGGCGACGTTTCTGCGTATATTCCTACCAACGTGATCTCCATCACTGACGGACAGATCTATCTGGAGACCGAGATGTTCAATGCAGGCTTCCGCCCGGCTGTCAATGCAGGCCTGTCCGTATCCCGTGTAGGCGGTGCGGCACAGATCAAGGCCATGAAGAAGATTGCGGCGCCTATCCGTGTGGAGCTGGCGCAGTACCGTGAGCTGGCGGCTTTCTCCCAGTTCGGTTCCGAGCTGGATGCCGATACCAAGGAGAAGCTGGCACAGGGCGAACGGATCAAGGAAGTGCTGAAGCAGCCTCAGTATCAGCCCATGCCGGTGCAGTATCAGGTCATCATCATCTATGCAGCTACCAACAAGTATCTGCTGGATGTGGCGGTGGAGGATATTACCCGCTTTGAGAAAGAGCTGTTTGCTTTCCTGGATACCAGATATGCGGAGATCCCCCGGGCCATTGCCGAGGAGAAAGTGATTTCCGAGGAGACGGAAGCGGCTCTGGTAAAGGCAATCGGTGAATTTAAAGCGCAGTTTAAATAAGGCGTAGAAGTGGAGGATAGATATGGCATCAATGCGTGATATCAAGCGTCGCAAGGGGAGCATACAGAGCACCCAGCAGATCACCAAGGCCATGAAACTCGTTTCTACCGTAAAGCTGCAGAGAGCCAGAGCCACTGCGGAGCATTCCAAGGCGTATTTTAACTGCATGTATCAGACTGTGAACAGTATCCTGGCACGTGTGGGCAGCCTGCAGCACAGGTATCTGCAGCCAGGCAGTTCTGATAAAAAGGCAGTGATTGTCATTTCCTCCAACAGAGGACTGGCGGGCGGCTACAATTCCAATATTGTGAAGCTGGTGACCCGTCATCCCGAGTGGAACAAGGAGGATGTGGTGATCTACGCCGTGGGCCGCAAGGGTAAGGACGCCTTTGTCAGAGAGGGCTATACCGAGCGGATGGATATGTCCGACCTTGTGGAGGAGCCCTCATCTCCCGACGCCATGGCCCTGAGCAATGAACTGCTGCGGGCATTTGCGGAGGGAGAGATCGGCGAGATCTATCTGGCCTATACGGCGTTCCAGAACACGGTGAGCCATGTGCCCACCCTGTTAAAGCTTCTGCCGGTGGAGCAGGAGGCTGTGCCCGACCGCAGCAGAGAGTCCGGTCATGAGGAGGAACTGAAAATCCCCATGAACTTTGAGGCGGAGGACGAAGAAGCTCTGGAGATGATCATCCCCAAGTATGTGACCAGCCTGATTTACGGCGGTCTGGTGGAGGCAGTGGCCAGTGAGAATGGCGCACGTATGCAGGCCATGGACAATGCGACCAGCAATGCGGAAGAAATGATAAGTGATTTGACGCTGAAGTATAACAGAGCAAGACAGGGCTCTATTACACAGGAATTAACAGAGATTATAGCCGGAGCAGAAGCGATTTCATAGCGCTGCTTACCCGGTATGGAGTCACAATTCTATAGGAGCAGTATTGCAAGAACAGCTTGCGATATGCAGGAGGATTTATATGACAGGACAGAATAAAGGAAGGATTACCCAGATCATTGGTGCAGTGCTGGATATTCGCTTCAGCGAGGGCCAGCTGCCGGAGATCAACGAAGCTATCGTGATTCCCGGCAGGGATGGTGAGGAGCTGACAGTGGAGGTATCTCAGCATCTGGGCGATGATACGGTCAGGTGTATTGCCATGGGTACCACGGACGGCCTGGTGAGAGGCATGGAAGCGATTGCCACCGGAGCGCCGATCTCCGTGCCCGTAGGCGAAAACACCCTGGGACGTATCTTCAATGTGCTGGGGAAGCCCATTGATAACAAGCCGGCGCCGGAGGGCGTGACCTATGAACCCATCCACAGGCCGGCACCGAAGTTTGAGGAGCAGTCCACCGAGACCGAACTGCTGGAGACCGGTATTAAGGTCGTGGATCTGCTGTGCCCCTATCAGAAAGGCGGTAAGATCGGTCTGTTCGGCGGTGCCGGCGTAGGAAAGACCGTGCTGATCCAGGAGCTGATCCGCAACATTGCCATAGAGCACGGCGGATATTCCGTATTTACCGGCGTGGGCGAGCGTACCCGTGAGGGCAACGATCTGTACCATGAGATGAGTGAGTCCGGCGTTATCGACAAGACCACCATGGTCTTCGGTCAGATGAACGAGCCCCCCGGAGCCAGAATGCGTGTGGGCCTGACCGGTCTGACTATGGCAGAGTATTTCCGTGATAAGGGCGGCAAGGATGTGCTGTTGTTTATCGACAATATTTTCCGATTCACACAGGCGGGCAGCGAGGTTTCCGCACTGCTGGGACGTATGCCCTCTGCGGTGGGCTATCAGCCCACTCTGCAGACGGAGATGGGCGCTCTGCAGGAGCGTATCACCTCTACGAAAAACGGTTCCATCACCTCCGTACAGGCAGTGTATGTACCTGCGGATGACCTGACGGATCCGGCGCCTGCCACCACCTTTGCCCATCTGGATGCCACCACCGTGCTGTCCCGTTCCATCGTGGAGCTGGGTATCTATCCGGCTGTGGATCCGCTGGAATCCACTTCCCGTATTCTGGATCCCCGAGTTGTGGGGGAGGAGCACTACAAAGTGGCCCGGGGCGTGCAGGAGATTCTGCAGAAATACAAGGAGCTGCAGGATATTATTGCGATCCTGGGTATGGATGAGCTGTCTGAGGAGGATAAGCTGGTGGTATCCCGTGCCCGTAAGGTGCAGAGATTCCTGTCCCAGCCTTTCTTCGTGGCAGGTCAGTTCACCGGTCTGGAAGGCAAATACGTACCGATCAATGAGACGATCAGAAGCTTCAAAGAGATTCTGGAAGGCAAGCATGATGATATCCCGGAAAGCTATTTCCTGAATGCAGGCAGTATTGATGATGTATTGGCCAAAGTGAAATAGGGAAAGGCAGGTTTTCCATGGCAGAAAATAATTGCTTGACATTAAAAATCATTACTCCCGACAGAGTATTCTACGAGGGAGAGGTGGAAATGGTAGAGTTTAATACCTCCGAGGGAGAGATCGGCGTGCTGCCCGGTCATGTGCCCATGACAGTGATTGTAAAGCCCGGCGTACTTACCATTACGGAGCCGGAGGCAGAAAAGGAAGCGGCTCTCCATGCCGGTTTTGTGGAGATTCTGCCCCAGCAGGTTACGATCCTGGCAGAGATCATCGAATGGCCGGAGGAAATCGACGAAGCCAGAGCGGAAGCGGCCAAGGATCGTGCCGAGGAGCGGATTCATGAGCATGCCCAGGGAACGGATATGGCCAGGGCGGAGACGGCTCTGCTGCGGGCCATGGCCCGTATTCAGGTATTGAAGTAACAGGGAAAGTGCCGGATGCATATGTTATAGAAAAAGAAAAGGCATCATGAGCATGGACTTTGAACGCAGGATTTTACCTTTTTATATGACATACCCGCAAGTGGGCTATGGCAGTACTGCGGCGCCATACGGCATGCAGACGGATGGTGACGTGCTGCGTGATCTGGAGTATTTCCGGCAGCTGTATCCATTACAGGTGCGGCATTATCAGACAAGGATTGCGGAGATCCTGGATCGGATGGATTATGAGGGCAGTGTGATCTATGATGAATATCCTGACCGTTACACGCTGGAGCGTATGGCGGCCAATATCACAGAGATTCTCCGCCGTGAGGAACAGGAGCAGCATCCGCAGCAGGAGGGTTCGGAGGAAAAATCGGAACTGGGAGGCTCTCTGGTCTTCGTACTCCTGGCCAATGAAGTATATAAGCGCCGCAGAGGCGGCAGAAGAGGATTTTTCAGCTTTAGCTGATAGGGATTTACAATGGGCAGAGCCACGGGAACCATGTGTTTTCGTGGCTCTGCCTGAAAGAAAGGTTGGTAACAGCGGATGGACGAGTTAAGCAGGCTGCTGGAGGAGATGATTGATGAAAACCTGATACAGGTCATTCTGAGCAACAGTCAGGATAAGGCTTATGGGGACAAGCTGAAGCTGCGCCCGGTGATGCTGCGGGGAGAGCTGATGTTCCAGAGCACACGCTATGCGGGTACCCAGGTTTTTCACTTCAATCACAGCCGTCAGGAGGCCTGTGCCCTGATCGGGGAGCTGCTGCAGGGAAAATTCCGCCAGGGAGAGATCCAGGCCAGGGACCGGAGCGCTGTGGTGCTGATAAGCAAAAAAGGGAAAATGACGGTTAAGGTTCGGCAGAAAGCCTGTGACCTTCCCCAAGAACTGTCCCATAACCGGGAAAAACAGTATATTTTAAAAGAGGGATGCCCGGTGGATTTTCTGGTAGGTCTGGGCGTGCAGTCTCCGGAGGGGAAGATTAACAAAAATAAGTACGATAAATTCCGCCAGATCAATCGTTATCTGGAATTTATAGAGGATATTCTGGATCAGCTGCCCGGTGAGGGCACGATTCATGTGATAGATTTTGGCTGCGGCAAGTCCTATCTGACCTTTGCCATGTATTATTATCTCCATGAGCTGCAGGGCAGGGATATCCGTATCACCGGACTGGATCTGAAAGCAGATGTGATCCGCAGCTGCAATGAGCTGGCCCGGCGCTGCGGCTATGAGCAGCTGCACTTTCAGGTGGGGGATATCAGTACCTATGAGGGGGCGGACAGGGTGGATATGGTGGTGTCCCTGCACGCCTGCGACACGGCTACGGATTACGCCCTGGAAAAGGCGGTGCGCTGGGGCGCCAGAGTGATTCTGGCTGTGCCCTGCTGTCAGCATGAGGTGAACCGGCAGATCCATTGTCCCCAGCTGGCGCCGCTGCTGCGCTATGGGGTGATACAGGAGCGCATGTCTGCGCTGATTACGGACGCCATCCGGGCCAATCTGCTGGAGCAGCAGGGATATGAGACCCAGATCCTGGAATTTATTGATATGGAACATACGCCCAAGAATCTCCTGATCCGTGCAGTGAAGCGGCAGGAGAAGCCGGGGCATAAGGAAGCAGGCCAGCCGCATATGCTGAAAAAGCAGGATGCTGACCGCAGCGGGGCGGCATCTCTGCAGGAGACCATGGAGCTGCTGGGCGTCAATCCCACGCTGGCCCGGCTTTTGGACAGGAAAGAAGAAAAAGCATGAAAAAAGCGATCATCAAAGGCGTGATCTTCCTGCTGACCTTTGTGGTGACACTGCTGGTGGCAGGCAGGATCATGAATCATGACAATCAGAATATGACCATGGAGCTGTCTGCGGCCAGCTTCCCGATCATTACCCTGGAGAAAGGGGATATTGCCTACAATGAGCTCCATGGCTATGCCCAGTCCATGGATACCGCCTATCAGCGGGGGACCATTGCGGAGCTGGGGGAGAACAGGGAGCTGGTGTTGCAGATCCATACCTATGGGACAGAGATTCAGGGGATACGGATGGAGGTGCGCAGCCGGGACGGCAGCCGCCTGATCGAAAATACGGAGATCACGGAGTTTACCCAGGGCAGTACGATCCGGGTGGAAACCTCCCTGAAAGATCTGATTGAGAAAGATATGGAGTATTCCCTGGCTTTTGTCCTGACGGACGGAAACGGGCGGGAAATCTGGTATTATACCAGAGCCATATGGAGCGACAGCACCTGGGCCTATGAAAAGCTGGAATATGTGCGGGATTTTCATGAGAAGACCTTTGATAAAGAGGCGGCCAAGGAACTGACCAAATATCTGGAAAGCAATGCTCAGGGGGACAATACTACTTTTCATAAAGTGGATATTCACAGCAGCTTTAATCAGATTACCTGGGGAGATCTGGAGGTGCGGCGCCTGACGGATCCGGCCATCAATCTGGTGGAGCTGGCGTCCCAGACCGCTTCTATGGAGCTTCATTATCTGGTGGCCACCGGCAGCGGCAAGGAGCAGACCTGCTATCTGGTGGAGGAGAAGTACCGAATCCGTTATACCACGGATCGGGTGTATCTGCTGGAGTTTGAGCGTACCATGGAACAGATTCCTGCGGTGGAGGGGGATATTTACGGCAATGATAAGATCATGCTGGGGATCGTGGGAGAGGATACCCCCCTGGTGGAGAGCGAAGACGGCAATATCGTGGTGTTTGAGGCGGCAGGAAGACTGTGCAGCTATAATATGACCACCAATAAGCTGACGCTTTTATTCTCTTTCTATGAGGAACCGTCCCAGAATCCGAAGATGCAGTGGGACGCCCGGGATATGTACCAGCAGTACGGTCTGAAAATCCTGAGCGTGGATGAGGGCAATAATGTACAATTTGCCGTATACGGCTATATGAACCGGGGACGCCACGAGGGAGAGGTGGGTATCCAGCTCTATACCTACAACAGCGCCCAGAATACCATAGAGGAAACGGTCTATATCCCCTATGATAAATCCTATGAAATCCTGGCCTGGGATTTGGAACAGCTGCTGTATCTGAACCGGGAGGGAAAGCTGTACCTGTATCTGGATCACAGCATCTATGAGATAGATAGCCAGGAGCGCACTGCCAGGAGGATTGCCCTGGTGGAGAGTGATGAAGCCATGGTGATTTCTGACAACCATAAAATCGTGGTATGGCATCAGGGTCAGGGGCTGCAGCTGATGAACCTGGGAACGGAGCAGATCATCGAGATTGAGGTAGGAGCGGAGGAAACAGCCCGCCCGTTGGGCTTTATGGGAGAGGATATCATCTATGGCGTGGCCCGGCTGGAGGATGTGGTGACCGATGCGGCGGGAAGAGAGATCTTTCCCATGTATCAGGTGTGTATCCGGGATGCTTCCGGGAAGCTGCTGAAAGAATATGAACAGGAAAATATCTATACGATTTCCTGCCAGGTGGAGGAAAATCAGATCACTCTGGAGAGAGTGCTGCGCCAGGAGGATGGCGGCTATGTGAGTACCACCCAGGAACATATTATGAACAGTACGGTTCAGGATGAGGGGAAAAACCGGCTGGTGGTAGCGGCGGTGGATACCTATGAGAAGCTGGTGCAGATCCAGGTGCGGAGTGAAATTGACGAGAAAGGACTGCAGGTGCTGACCCCCAAGGAGGTGGTATTTGAGGGAGGACGCAATGTGATCCTGCCCGCTGAGGAGGAGCAGCAGTACTATTATGTCTACAATATCGGTCGGGTGGCGGGGATTTACTGCAGCCCGGCGCTGGCGATTGACCGGGCCTATGACTGTTCCGGAACGGTGGTGGATGACAGCGGCAGGACCATATGGATCAAGGGCAACCGGGTGGTCCGCAATCAGATCATGGCCATTACGGCACCGGAAGAGACGGAGGAGTACAATAGTCTGGCGGTATGTCTGGATACCATGCTGGCCTTTGAGGGGATTGTGCGGGATACCGCATCCTGGCTGGAACGGGGAATGACGCCCCAGGAGATCCTGGCGGAGAGTCTGGAAGGGCAGGCTGAGATACTGGATCTGGGCGGCTGCAGTCTGGACGCCGTGCTGTACTTTGTGAATCAGGATATCCCTGTGCTGGCCATCCTGGAGGATGGAGAAGCGGTGCTGCTGACGGGCTTTAACGAGTATAAGGTGGTGATCTATGAGCCCTCCACCGGAAGACTCTACAAAAAGGGCATGAACGATACCCAGGAGTGGATGGAGGAAAACGGCAATCCGTTTATCACCTATATCAGAATGGAAGACTAACCATAAGCGAAAGAGCCAATCGAGCGGAGCAATTCCGCCGGTTGGCTCTTTTCAGCTGCTAAAAGTGATTACTGGGGGGTATCTTTCCGGGTAAAATACACGGTATAAGTCTCATCCGTAACTTCATACAGCGGCATAAACGTGATATTCCGGGACTGGTTTCTGGTGACATACCAGTCCTGCCGCCAGGGGAAGGTGCCGTAGGTATGCTCGGTCCGGGGCGACATGAACGCTTCGGGACGGGTAAAGTCACCGGATAGTCCGCAATCACAGTCGCTGAGTCCGGCCAGCACAATGGGGCCGCTGACTGCTGCCGCCAGTTCGGGTCTGTCGGGCAGGGATTCCATGGACAGGGTGCTGGGGAAAAATACATTTATTTTATCCTGATGCCATTCCGTGGTAATTTCCAGATAACCGTCCCGGATCTCCACCTTTTTTGTCTCCCCATTGATCTGCAGAAAAGGGATATCGCTGACCCACCCGGGAACCCGGAGGGACAGGGTGAAGACCGTGGGCACAGAGCAGCTGACCTGAAAACCCAGGGACCATCTGGACATACTGCCTTCGCTGTGCTCGTCAAAAAGGGTCTGACAGTTATAGCTCTTCATATCGGTGGACTGCTCAAGGCAAACTTTTGCTCCGCCCTTTTGCCATGTCAGCCGGGAGGGAATATACTGGCTGACCAGGAGGCGGTTATTTTCGGAATCCTCAAAATAAATCAGTTCGGGGTATAAGGTCTGGGCCTGCACCATGGTACCGTGGCAGCACCAGAAATCATGTCTCTTGCTGCCCCATTTCTTACGGCTGCCTGCAGAGAGGGGCAGAAAATAAGTGGGTGTGCCCGTAGCAGGATTCTGCTGTGCCAGAAAACCATTATACAGGCAACGTTCCACATAATCGGCATATTGCACGTCACCCGTCCACCGGTAGAGATAGGAGGCTGTACGCACCATGTTATATATGGTGCAGAACTCCTGATTATTTGCTCCCAGGAACTGCCCCTGCTGAAAAGGCGGCACCCAGAATTCCCCGGCATTCATGCCGCCGGTACAGTACATCCCCCTGCGGGTCACGGCGTTTTCCCAGAAAAGTTCCGTATATCTGCGCCATTTCTCTTCCCCGGTTACTTCATAGAGCCGGGCAGCGCCGTGGGAAAGGGGGATGCTGGCATTGGCATGATCGTTGGTCAGGGCATCCAGTCCCTTGTCCAGAGCCTGATAAAGGCCCTGTTCTCCATAGCGCCGGGCCAACAGCAGATACTTTTCCTGGCCGGTGATCCCATAGAGCTCTGACCAGGCCTCCAGCATCCCGGCCTGTTCGCCGCTGTAGACGGCAGCGGGATTTCTGTCCTGCATTTCCTCCGTCCAGTGAATATACCAGTCGCTGAGACGGTCCACAATATCCAGAGCCTGCCGGTTATCTGCATACCGGTAAGCATCGGTCAGTCCCATGATCGTCTTGTGCATGACATATTGGGGAGACCAGACATACTGGTTGTCCGCAAGCATCTGGAAATATTTTTCGGGAATTGAGCCCACCCACTGGCCGCCATTCAGCTGCTGGCACCGGCCCAGTTTGGCCACAATCTGATCCAGTTTGGCCTTCAACGCCATGTCCTTTTCTGATGCATATAGAGCGGCAGCAGCGGAAAGCCAGTGACCCAGGAAATGTCCTCGCAGCTGGCAGATGGGAGCCTCCCATCCCCAGTGCAGCCTGGCATTGGCCGGATCCTCCACTACCTGAAGTCCCGGCAGGATCAGACCGGCCTCCAGATAGAAGTTCTGCAGCAGGCACTGGGTATCCAGTTCCATCAGATAATCCCGGTTGGCATTCATTCTCTCTCTGAACAGCCCATCTGACACAGTTACATTTTTTCGGTTTATTTTTTGCAGCATATTCTGTCTCCTTTGCATGAAAGCTTTGTATATTCACTGTAACAGAAAAGGGTTCTTTTGTCGGTGGACAAAAACCGATATTTAGGTTGCATATCATAGAATTATATGAGATAATAGCCTGAATACAGTCGGTAGTTTCTGTAA
>JAGANP010000097.1 GCA_017624175.1 Lachnospiraceae bacterium
AGACCTGGGCAAAGGCGCTGCTGTAGGGCTCCTCCACCTGGGCCGCCAGCTGGCTGCAGCATTCCGGCAAAGTGCTTTTTCCATACTGCAGCTGGCTGACCAGCAGTTCCAGAATCCGGTTTATGGCATGGAGATGATACAGACGCTGCCGCAGGTTCCAGGCATACCATATTCCCAGACCGCTGCAGCTGACGCCGATCAGGCTAAATCCCAATACCCTTAGCATCCCCTGCCACCTCCTCCCAGATGCCGCTTGACCGCCTGCGGTGCAGCACCTGTCTGACCCGGCAGCGCCCCTGCCGGTCACGCCCCAGCACCAGTATACAGGTAAATATCCCCTCTGACAGCAGCGCACCCATCTCCGGTTTGCTCTGTACATCCTGCATGTCCATACCGTGTACCGTGGCCACCAGACTGACGCCGCAGGAGGACGCTGTCCGCAGCGCCCGGATCTCCTCCGCACTGCCCAATTCGTCCACCGCCAGCACTGCCGGAGACATACTGCGCAGCAGCATCATCATTCCCAGAGCCTTGGGACAGGCGTCCAGTACATCGCTGCGAGGGCCCAGATCATTCTGGGGCTGTCCCATATAACAGCCTGCGATCTCCGAACGCTCATCCACGATCCCCACAGTCCGCCCCGGCCCATAGCAGCTGCCGCCGGAAATCTGCCGCACCAGATCCCGCAGCAGGGTTGTCTTGCCGCAGCCCGGCGGGGACACGATCAGCGTATTGCGTATGGCCCCTTTGGTATATACATAAGGAAGTACCGGGTCCGCTGCTTTCAGAATCTGATGGGCAATGCGGATATTGATGGCCGAGATATGCTTAATCGTGCGGACTGCCCCGGTGCTCTCCTGCACCGTCTGTCCCGCAAAGCCCACTCTGTGACCGCCCTCAATCGTAATATAGCCCTGCCGCAGCTCATCCTCGTATGCATACAGAGAATACTGGCACAGATGGCTGACGATCTCTTTCAGGGCCTGCCTGTCCGGGCGCCAGGCCAGCGCCATATCCTCCGTATAGGCCCCATCCTCTCGCAGGAAATATTCCCGGGTACCCTCCATCAGGATCGTGGGCTGGGCTGTCCGCAGACGGATCTCACTGACCAGTTCCGCCCGCTTCTCCGCCGTTTTAAAGCATGTTCGATATGCTGCTGGAAAAATCTCTGCCAGATATGTACTCATCCCTATGCCCTCCGCATCCCGCAGCCTGCCTGCGATACCGCACCAATCAGAATTCCTTATCTCAATATATGATGGGACAAGTAAGATATGCCTGTTTCTTTCCATGAAAAAAAGGCATCCGCCGGGAATGCCTTTTTTCATCGCTGCTGATTCTGTTTTTTTATTTCCAGATATTAACGGTGTGGCTTAAGCGGTACTGCCCGTTGGTCAGCTCCTGGCAGACGATATGCACACTGCAGGCATTACCGCCCAGCCGGTTCATGGCCCGGATCAGAAAGCTGTTGGAAATCCGGCCATTGTTGTAGGCATCCCACAGCTCCTCCCACAATTCCGCATCAATATCTTTTTCAAAGCTGAAATTCCCCAATCCCCGGTCAATGATCTCCTGACCGCACTCCTGATAATAAGCCTCCAATTCTTCCGATATGGGCAGAGGTGTGGGAGTGGCAGTGGGGGCGGGAGTCGCCAGCGGGATATTGTCCTTCGACTCCTCCTCCAGATTCCGGTACAGCGTACCGTTGCAGGCCGGGAGCTGCCGGGACAGGCTGCGGCGCACATGAGTGGTCGCATCGTCCGCAGCGGGCGTGTTAAAGAACTGATAGGTTCCTGACTGGGTGTCGTCCCAGGTCACGTCCACATTATAATAGTCTCCGTACAGGCAGACAATATTCCAGGCATGGTTCTGTCCCGAATAGCCGGTGCAGTAATAGCAGGGAATCCCCAGCTGCTGCAGCAGATACTGAAATGCCCTGGCGTAACCGGCGCAGACGGTCTGGCCGTTTACCAATGCACTGTAGGCGCTC
>JAGANP010000098.1 GCA_017624175.1 Lachnospiraceae bacterium
AGGTAATCCACCAGATTCGTCTTTAAAATCCGCCTTTTTCCTTTCAGATCCACAATGGAGGAGACGGAAAAGTACAGGTACAGCCCCAGCAGGCTGACAATGTAAAACGGAAGAATCTGCCCCAGCATACTCCCCCCAATGATCCGCCTGCAGACACCCACTCCGGCGCTGACCACGGACAGCAGCATCAGCTGGCCCGACAGATGCCCCAGCAGCTCCAGAGAAAAAGGGCCCAGGGACATCCGGTTTAAGAACTTGTCCACAAACACCGGTACATTGGGCATGCCGTGATTGAGCTGATAGCAGTTGGCAAATTTTAATTTGCACTGCTTCAGCTGCTTGCAGCGTGTACTGGCCATATTGTCCGCCTGACGGATCAGATGGATATAGAACAGCCCCAGCACCACCCGGATCAGCAGGCTGCAGGCCATACAGGCAAACATGGCGATGGAAGCTATTTTTTCCTGTTCAAATATGGTAAACATTTTCATCATCCTTTCTGGATATTCTGTTTAATAACATCATATCTCTTTTATAGACGTTATTGCAATATTTTCAAGTCGTTTAATCATCGACATATCCTGACAGACCCGGACGCATTTCCCAAGGGACGGACAGTCTGCGACAGAAAGTGACTTTTTACTTTCCCCGAAAAAGCAGGATTGAAGTCCCCGGAAAAATCTGCTATACTGTACTTTAATCAAAGAAATATATTGCAGTAAAGGGAGGATATCCATATGACCTATCATACAAAGGGAACCTGTTCGACGGCTATAGATTTTGAAATTGAAGACGGTATCATACAATCCGTAAAATTCACCGGCGGATGCAACGGGAATCTGCAGGGTATCAGCGCTCTGGTAAAGGGTATGAAAGCAGAAGACGCCATCAGCAAGCTGAAAGGAATCCGCTGCGGCTTTAAGTCCACCTCCTGCCCGGATCAGCTGGCCCATGCCTTGGAGGAAGCCCTAAGATGAAAAAGATCGTTCTGACAGGGGGCGGTACCGCCGGACACGTGACCCCCAATATTGCATTGATTCCGGCGCTGCGCCAGGCCGGATACGAGATCGCCTATGTGGGCTCCTATGACGGCATTGAGAAAAAACTGATTGCGGATTTCGGAATCCCTTACACCGGGATCTCCACCGGCAAGCTCCGCCGATATCTGGATGTAAAGAACCTGACGGATCCCTTTCGAGTCTTAAAGGGATATTCCGAAGCCAAAAAGTATCTGAAAGAGTACCGCCCGGATGTGGTGTTTTCCAAGGGCGGTTTCGTCAGCGTGCCGGTGGTACGGGCAGCGGCGGCGCTGAAGATCCCCTGCATCATTCACGAATCCGACATGACCCCGGGACTGGCCAACAAGCTCTGTTTTCCCGTGGCAGAAAAGGTCTGCTGCAACTTTCCCGAGACCATGGAGATGCTGCCCGAGGGCAAGGCGGTGCTGACCGGCTCTCCGATCCGCAGCGAGCTGGCCCAGGGCAACAAGATTGCCGGGCTGGATATGTGCGGCTTCACCGCCAATAAACCGGTCATCATGGTGATCGGCGGCAGTCTGGGCGCAGCCAATGTCAACAAGGCAGTCCGGGAAGCTCTGCCCCTGTTGCTGGAGGATTTCCAGGTGGTGCATCTCTGCGGCAAGGATAAGATTGACAATCTGCTGCTTACGACTCCCGGCTATAAACAGTTTGAATATATCAAGGCGGAGCTGAAGGATCTCTTTGCCATGGCCGATCTGGTGATCTCCCGGGCCGGCGCCAACGCCATCTGCGAACTGCTGGCGCTGAAAAAGCCCAATATCCTGATCCCTCTTCCTGCCGCCAGCAGCAGGGGCGACCAGCTGCTCAATGCCAGATCCTTTGAGAGCCAGGGCTTTTCCATCGTCATCAACGAGGATGATCTGACCACGGAGCTGCTGGTGGACAAGGTACACGAGCTGTTCTCCAACCGGCAGTCCTACCATGACGCCATGAGCAGAAGCGGTCAGATGGATTCCATCCGCACGATTGTACGCCTGATCGAAGAGGCTGCCGCCTCCCGGGCATAAATATGGAGAAAAGCCCCATGACAGGAGGTCTTTCGACTTCCTGTCATAGGGCTTTTTTCGCTAATCCCTGCGTTTTATCTTTCTCCGATATACAGACATTCTCCGGGCTGTATCACCAGGATCTCCTGATTGCTGTCTTTCCTGATCCAAACGGCTGTGGCCGAGGGATTCTTCACGGTCAGACCGTCTCCGCTGTGCTCCAGACTGCGCACGGCGCTGATGTATTGGCAGATCTCGCCGTTGGTGGCATACCAGATATCTTCCTTATCCGCCATCATCTCTGCGAATTCTTCGATCACGTTCCAGTCCCCGTTCCGGCCGAACTCAAAGCTGTGTCCCCAGACATACATCAGCGGCAGCTCTATGTAGCCGGGAACATTCAGAAAGCTCTCCCCCAGCTCTTTCAATCTGCCGTTATGGTGACAGGTAGGATGCCAGGCCAGGAAATCTGCGGGAGGAAAGAAACCGTCCGTAGAATTCACCGTTCGGGAGTACTTGATCCCCAGGTCTTTCAGAATCTCCATGATCTGATCCGAATAGCTTCCAAAAGCATAGGACATACCCTGTACCATGCCGCCGGTCAGCTTCTCCAGCGTCCGCCGATCCTCCAGCACCTCGTTCACCACCTGGGTTCTGGTCAGTGTGGGGAGATTGCGGTGCTGCACCCCGTGGACAGCCACTTCATGGCCTGCATACAGCTCTGCCACCTCCTCAGCGGCAATAAAGGTGGGATGCTGCCGATCGGAAGCCAGCGAACCGGAATTCAGATGAAAGGTTCCTTTCATACCGTACCGGTTGAAGATCTCTACCAGTCTTCTGTCATAGATCTGCCCGTCATCATAACTGAAAGTCAGCGCTTTCTTTTTTCCCTGTGGATATACGTACCTCATATTTACCTCCATTCCAAAACATCTGAGCCGCTATACTCCCTTTTTCCGCTTCTCCTTATAGCTGCGCTTTGATGCATACATCAGCTGATCCGCCCGGTGCAGCAGATGGTTCTGATCTACCTGCATCGGATCCTCCCGGCTGATACCGTAGCTGATGGTTACCCGGAACGGCTTTCCGGCCGTTTGATTCACATCCTCCAGATACTTTTCCATGGCCTGCACCCGCAGAGCCACTTCCTCCTCCGTCAGATTCATTACCAATACTGCCGCATATTCGTCACCGCCCATGCGGAAGCCCTTGGCATAATTCGTATCCTCATGGTTTAAAAATACCTTTATGGCCTGAGCGCCGGTGCAGATCGCAAAATCACCCTCCATATGGCCGTTCTGGTCATTGATTCTCTTTAAATCATTCAGATCCGCCATCAGCACCACCAGCTCCTTGCCCTCCCGGGCTGCCAGTGCCATCTGCTGATTGGTATAGATCATAAAGCCCTTACGGTTATAGAGCCCGGTCAGTTCATCGGTAACCGCATTTTTCTCCATCAGCCGGTAGGCCTCCGTCAGGCTCTCGTTCAGCTTCTCCAGATTCAGATAACGGCGCATGGATTCCAGGATATTACAGAGATTCCGCAGCCAGTCCCAATAGTAAGCAGGAATCTCCTGATACTCTCCCTCGGTTATCATCGCCGCATAACCCATACACCGATCCATAAAATGCAGCGGCGTAATATAGAACGTACACGGCTGTTCCCGCTCCTCCCAGATCGCAGGGAGCATCTCTTCCAGAGGAAAATCCTGATCCAGCTCTACTGCTTTTTCACCGTGATACTTGTGAAAGATCAGCTTCATCCGGTCACTGTAGCCCTCTTTTCGGTACTTCTCATCCTCCCGGGCAGATCCCAGCCAATCATCACACAGGCAGATGGAGTAACCGCTGATCCCTCCCAGCAGGCAGAGATACCAGTCGATCTTCCACAGGCACTCCTCCAGACTTCTCATGGCAATGCCATCCTCCATCATGAAGTTGCATTCATGGTAAAAGCTGAATCCTTCCTTGCTGATCTCTTCATCCAGATCCCCCACCCGGTTCTCTTCCCAGCCCTTGTTGCAGGGACAGGTACTGCCTATCAGCAGGCGCTCTCTCTGCTCTGCCATAGGAATATCCGTCCCTTCCAGCAGATTCACCAGCCTGCGCACGGCATTGGCGCCCAGGGTCTCCGAATCCTTTATCACAGAAGTAAGAAAATAGGGCAGCACACATCCATCATCCGCATCGTAACCGGTGATAACCAGATCCTCCGGCACCCGGATTCCCTTTTTGCGGCACGCCGCATAGATACTGACGCCCATAGTATCCGAAGCGCAGCAGATCGCCTGAGGCAGCCCCTCCGGACAATGAAGCAGGCTCTCCAGTACCTCTTCCCCCATGTGATACCAGAAATCCCCATAAAAAATACGGTTCTCCCTGATCGGCAGATCATGCTCCCGCATGAAGTCCATGTAAGACTGCAATCTCAGCTCTGCATGAGGATGCCCCTTTTCCCCTGTCATACAGGCAATATCCGTGATCCCATGCTCATGATACAGATGATCCAGCACCGGGCGCAGCTGTCCGCCTCCCTCACTCATCACACTGAGGAATCCCTCCAGCTCATAATCCAGCACCACTACCGGCCCCTTGCTTCGTTTTTTCAGAATCTCCGGAAGCATGCGTCCCTTATCAAACTCCTTGATATGATCCGGCATCAGAATGATTCCATCCAGCTTCTCATACTGTATCATGTTATAGATATTCTGCTCCGCATTCAGATATCCGAACCACATGCCTGCTTTCAGGAAAGTAGAGAATACTACCACATCATAATCATGAGCATACGCTTCCCGCTGTATCCCCTTCATGATATTCTGTTGATAGGTTTCATAGATATCCGAGGTGATTACCCCGATCTTCTTACGCTTTTTCACCATTCTTCCTAAACCTCATTACTGCTCTCTCGTCCTGCTCAGAAGTTTTTTTCTTATTATAACTTATTTCGGAAAATTTGTCTCTAATTTCATCAAAAAAGCGGGAAACTATTTTGTCTCCCGCCTCTTTCAGTTCCGCAGTTTTCCCGCCGGTGCACATACAACGGTGTGCTGTCCTGGAATCTGCTGATTATCTTATACCAATCTCTGTATCGCTCTGATTTACCACACTGTGCTCCTTGATATAAGCCACAATCTCATCAAAGTAGCAGAAAGCCAGACTTACATAGCTGTCTGCGCAGCCATAGTAGATGGCAATCTTGCCGCTCTCAGGATCATGGATCGTAGCACAGGGGAACGACACGTTGGGCACGAAGCCTCTCTCCTCATACCACTCTTCAGGAGTCAGCAGGAAAGTCTCACAACGGTATTTCACAATGGACGGATTGTCCAGATCCAGGATTGCACCGCCAATGCTGTATACAAAGCCATTGCAGGTACCGCTTA
The DNA here is from genome assembly GCA_017624175.1 of Lachnospiraceae bacterium. Taxonomy (GTDB): domain Bacteria; phylum Bacillota; class Clostridia; order Lachnospirales; family Lachnospiraceae; genus Acetatifactor. The sequence goes on from JAGANP010000098.1 coordinate 5,413, forward strand.
CGCCGTGATAGAACAGCAGCCAGCCCTCACTGGTTTCGATCGGTGCAGCGCCGCCGCCGATCTTTACGGACTCCCACCATTCACTGCCCCGGCCCATCACATGCCTGTGCTTGCCCCAGTATACCAGGTCAGGGCTCTCGCTCAGGAAGATGTCGCCGAAAGGTGTATGACCGCTGTCGGAAGGACGGGACAGCATCATATATTTGCCGTTAATCTTACGGGGGAACAGCACCGCATTCCGGTTAAAAGGAATGAACGGATTCTCCAGTCTCACAAAGGTCTTGAAATCTGTGGTCTTCGCCATACCGATGGAAGCACCATAGAAGTCCTGACACCAGATGATATA
>JAGANP010000099.1 GCA_017624175.1 Lachnospiraceae bacterium
CGGTTCAGATGATCCGGCGTCACATTCAATATGGCGGAAACCTTCGGGCAGAAAGTGTCCACGGTTTCCAGCTGAAAGCTGCTGATCTCCCCCACCGTCACCGTATCCGGCCCGGTTTTCTCCGCCTCCATGGTATAGGGATTGCCGATATTGCCCACCACAAATACCTTATCCTGTCCCAGGTGCGCTTTCATAATCTCTCCCACCAGGGTGGTGGTGGTGGTTTTCCCATTGGTGCCGGTGATGGCGGCCACCCGGCCCCGCTCCGCCAGAAAGCCCAGCTCGATCTCTCCGATAATCCGGGTTCCCCGGGCTTTCAGCTCCTGCACCAGAGGGATATCCACCGGCACGCCGGGACTGAGAACCGCCGTCCGGATCTGTCCCATGAGCTCCGGGGGCAGCTCCCGCACATAGCAGGCAGCCCGTATGCCCCGGGGTACTTTTTGTTCCAGCTCCTGCACCGTGATCCGGTCACTGCTGTCAAAGAAAAGAATCTCCGCTCCCATATGTCCCAGCATGGATACGGCGCCCACACCGCTGATACCGGAGCCGATTACCAAACACTTTTGTCCCTCAAACATCTTCCTATCCTCCCTGGACGCCTGCACGGCGCCGCACATTATTCCTATTATAATCCCAAACCCTGATAGATTGCAAGAAGCGCTTAAGCATTGCTGTCCTCTTCCGTTATTTCCGTCTGTTCGATCCCCATATAAGGCAGGATATTTTCAAACAGCTGCCGGATAATGGGCGCTGCCACCTGTCCGCCGTAGTACACCCCCTGGGGATTATTGACAATGGCTATGGCAATGACCTGGGGATCATCCGCCGGGGCAAAGCCGATGTAGGAAGAAATATACCGTCCGCTGCCCCTGGGCAGTGTCTGGCTGGTGGCGGTCTTGCCGCCGATCCGGTAGCCCTCTACCTGACCGTTTTTGCCTGAGCCCTCCTTCACCACCATCTCCAGAATCTCCCGCATGGTAGCGGAGGTTTCCTCGGACACGATGTCATTGGTCACCGGATAGGCAAAGCTTTCCACCAGCTCCCCCTGAGCGTCCACCACCTTGACCCCCAGATGCGGGGTAATCCGCCGTCCGCCGTTGATAATGGAGGAGGCCGTGGTCAGCAGCTGTATGGGCGTAATCTGAAAGGACTGCCCAAAGGATACCGTTGCCAGCTCCACCAGCCCCATATTCTCCTTGTTGTGCATGATGGTTCCCGCTTCTCCCGGCAGATCTATACCGGTTTTGGTCAGCAGGCCAAAACGGGTGAAATAGTCATAATAGGTATCCACTCCCAACAGAAGTCCTACAGAGATCAGTGCCGGATTGCAGCTGTTCATCATGCAGTGGACAAAATCCTGTCCTCCATGTCCTCCCACCTTATGGCATCGGATCTTCCGGTCCTCCACCATAATAAAGCCGGGACAGCTGAACTGGCTCTGGGGGGTGATCACGCCCTCCTCCAGCCCCGCTGCCGCCGTAATGATCTTAAAGGTGGAGCCCGGTTCATAGGTATCGTTGATACAGCCGTTACGCCAGATCTGATTCAGCAGATTCTGCTGTTCCTCCTGGGACAGCTCCTCCGAGGTTCCCTCCGGCAGGGCATAGGGATCATTTAAGTCAAACTCCGGCACATTTACCATGGCATAGATTTCCCCGTTCTGGGGATTCATCACCAGGATGGACACACTGTCCGCCTCCTTGGTCTCCATGGCCTGATAGGCCAGCTGGGTGGCGTAGGTCTGGATATTCCGATCCATACTGATGTACAGATCATTGCCGCTGACCGGTTCGATTCGCCGCTCCCCCGCACTTTCCACCTCGATTCCCTTGGCGTCCGTCACCGTCAGGATCATCCCCGGCTCTCCCTGCAGATACTCCTCATAGATGACCTCCAGACCGATGATCCCCTGGTTATCCCCGCCGGTAAAGCCCAGTACCTTGCTGGCCAGCTCCCCATAGGGATAATATCGCTTATAATCCTCATCCACCTTGACGCCGGGCATCTCATACTCCCGGATTCTGTCGCCGATGGTTTTATCCACATTGCTTTTGATCCGCTCCATGGAGCTGTATTTCTCCACCCGACTGCGTACATATTCCTCGGACAGCTCCAGTTCCCTGCACAGCATCTCAATCACTGCCTCGGGATCCTCGATCTGATTGTAAATCACGGAAATGGTACATACCGTCTTGTTATCCGCCAGCACCTCCCCGTTGCAGTCCAGGATTCTTCCTCTTGCAGCTTTAATGCTGCGCTCCCGCTCATGGAGCTGGGTGGCTTTTTCCGCATAGTAGTCCGCTTTCCAGACCATCAGGTACACCAGCCGGGCAAAGAGCCCTACCAGCACCAGCGTGCAGCCCAGGAAGATCACTAGGATCTTTTTCCGGTGTGCAATTTTATTATGTATTTCCGGCATAGGCATAACCTCATAATAACCGTTACTATACTGTATTCTCATGATTATGAGGTTATTCGTGAAGTCCGTCTCTCCCGTTTCCGTACAATTATTCCAGTGCCGTCCACTGACCGTCTATGGCATCTCCGGTATCCGGATCATAATACTCTCCGGTGTCCGGATCCACACGGTATCCCGTCTCGGGATCAATGGGAAAGTCCATCCAGGCCGGTTGGCTATTGCCCTCGGACGTCCCGGTATCCTCCTGGGGCTCCTGACTTTCCATACTGTCCAGATCCTCGTCCTCCGGGGTTTGGGTATACTGGTTCGTGATCGCCAGCTGCCGCTCCTCCAGCTCCTGGATCTCTGCTTCAGACAATTCCTCCGTCATATAAATATTCAGATAGGGCAGCACCTCCGTCAGCACATTCCGCACAATGCCCGTAGCAAATTTTGCATCATCCTGGGATGCGGCATTGGCCCGGTCCACCACCACATAGATGGCAATCTGGGGATCGTCCGCAGGGGCATAGCCCAGGAACGATACCACATAGTCCGTCTTGGAGCGCAGCCCTGTTTCACTGTCAAAGGTCTGGGCCGTACCGGTTTTGCCGCCGATGGCATATCCGGCGGGCCGGGCTGTCCGGCCGGTGATCCGGGTATCGTTCTGCCGCATCACCACGGCCTCACAGTACTGCCTGATCTTTTCCGAGGTGGACTCCGATACGGTCTGGCGCAGCACTCTGGGCTCAATATTCTCCACCGTTGCTCCATTGGCATTAGTGATCTTATTCACCACATGGGGTTCATAGTAATAGCCGCCGTTGATCAGGGAGCAGTATCCCGTGATCATCTCGATCATGGTTACATTAAAACCCTGTCCGAAAGAATAGGCTGCCAGATCCGTCGTTGTCATCTGATCCGCACTCAGAATCAGGGACGCCGTTCTGGCCTCCCCCTCCAGATCAATATTGGTCTTTAAGCCGAAATTAAAAGCCTGCTGGAACTTGGAAAAGTTCTCGATGCCGATGGCCATGCCTTCTTTCATCAGGGCCACATTGCAGGACCAGGCGATTCCATCCTCCACACTCACGCTGCCGTCTCCCCAGCGGTTATGACAGTGTATCGTATGACCGCCGATTTCCAGGGAGCCATTGCACTCAAAGACCTCATTGCCGGTAAGGGCTCCGGTCTCCAGGCCGATGGCTGTTGTAAAGGGCTTGGCTGTAGATCCCGGCTCGTAGGTATCACTGATACAGAAATTTTTCCACAGATAATTCAGGTTCATATACAGAGTGGTGTCGTCCATCTCCGCAATGCTTTCCGCCGTAATATACTGTTTGGTCTTGTTGCCCTCCGCATCCACCATCACATTGCCGATCAGGGCATCCGTGTTGCGGGTATTGTTCAGATCATAGTCCGGGTAACTGGCCATGGCCAGGATCTCCCCCGTATTGACCTCCATGATGATGCAGCCTATATTTTCTGCCCCGTTTCCGGTGCGCACCGCATCCTTATGCTCCTCATTGAATTCTTTCAGATACTTTTCCACGATCCCCTGGATATTGGCGTCAATGGTGGTGTGGATCGTATAACCGTCCTCTGCGGGCTTTACGGTTCTCTCCAGGGTGGAATCATCATTCAGATATCCGAATTCCCTGCCCGTAGTACCGTTGAGTTCCTCATTGTAGTATGCCTCCAGGCCGTAAGCCCCCACATTATCCGAGCTGGTAAAGCCGATCACATCACAGGCCAGGGAGCCCATGGGATAGTAACGCCTGTACTCCTTTTCAAACCAGATCCCCTTGATTTGGCTGCCCTCTTCCTCCATAGCCTCCTGAATCTCGCTGATTTCGTCATAGCTCACACGTCTGGTCACTACGTAATAGGCAGAGGTCTCATGGGTATCCACGTAGGTACGGATGTCGGACATATTCAGGTCAAAATACTGATCCAGCGCCTGCAGCGTGGGCTCCATATAGTCCTTATTGTCCAGCTTCTCCTTCTCCCGGATCACCTTGACATCCAGAATCACATTATATACGGTTTCACTGACTGCCAGCTGGGTTCCTCTGGCATCCACAATGTCCCCCCGCCGGTAGGGAATGGTGGTGCTGTCATACTGCTGCTGGGACAGAATCTGACGGGTATATTCATCCCCGTTTTCCCTGGTAATCCTGATCAGCTGGATACTTAATCCAGCAAAAGCCAGCAGTACCAGTAAAAAAAGTACCACCAGCTTCTTCTGCATCCAACTGCCAAATCTTTTCTCCTGTTTACGCCGGGAGCGGACTCTGCCGCCCGCTGCCGGTCTTGTCTCTCTGCCTTGCTCTCTCACGGATCTGTCCTTTCCTAATTACCGTTATCCACCTTGCGCACATAGTCATAGCCCTCATTGGAATAGGTGACGATCTGGCCCTCTTCGGGATATACCATCCCCAGTTCTCCGATGGCTACTCTCTTTACCTCTTCCAGATCCACACCGCTGGTAATGCGGCTTAAGTCCTCATCATTGGCCACCTTCAGGTTATTCAGCTCCTGCTCCTGTCTGGCAATGCGCTCCGTCACCGTGGTGATATCCGCCTGCAGCTGGATATAGTGTACCAGCACATAACCGGCCACGCACATAGCCAGCACCAGGAATGCCACATATCCCAGGCTCATGTGTCTCGCCTTATCCCGGTTTTTCCGGGTGGTATTGCTCAGTACCCGGCGGCGGGGCTGTTCCATCTCTCTCTGCACATCCAGCTTGCGCACGGTATTGCCGTACACATAGCTGCCGGAGGGTCTGCCGCCCTGACGGCTGCCGGTGTTGCCTGCATTTCTATATGAAGTTACTGTTCTGTTCTGATTCGTTGTCCGTGCCATGATGTTAATATCCTTTCTCTTTCAGCACTTATTTTTTCTCGAACACCCGCAGCTTGGCGCTTTTTGAGCGGCTGTTTTCCGCCAGTTCCTCTTCGCCCGGTAAAACCGGCTTTTTCGTAATGACTTTTCCCAGCGGCTGCTTTCCGCAGACACAGACCGGGAACTCCGGCGGACAGGTGCAGGGATTTTCCGCTTTCTTAAAGGCGGTTTTCACGATCCGATCCTCCAGGGAATGGAACGTTATGATGCACAGCCGTCCTCCCGGAGACAGCAGCTCGATCAGATCCTCCAGAGCGCTCCGCAGCACCTCCAGCTCGTGATTACACTCAATGCGGATGGCCTGAAAGGTCTTCTTGGACGGGTGTCCGTTCTGGCGCATCTTTGCCGGAATCGCTGCTTTAATGATCTCATTCAGCTGCCCGGTGGTCTCTATGGCCCCCTGACTTCGGGCCTGTACAATATGTTTGGCTATATTTTTCGCAAAAGTATCTTCTCCATAGTCCCGGATGATGTGAAACAGCTCCGTCTCACTGTAGGTATTCACAATGTCCCGGGCGGTCAGGCTCTGACGCCTGTCCATCCGCATGTCCAACGGGCTGTCGAAGCGGTAGGAAAAGCCCCGCTCCTGTGTATCCAGCTGATAGGAGGAAACCCCCAGATCCAGCAGGATACCGTCCACCTGTGTGACGCCCCGTTCCAGCAATACGGCTTTCGCATTACCGTAATTACTGCGGATCAGCGTCACCCGGTCGGCAAACGCCGCCAGGCGCTGCCCCGCCGCTGCAATCGCCGCATCATCCTGGTCGATCCCGTAGAAATGCCCCTGCTGCAGTCGGCTGCACACCTCCCAGGCATGTCCGCCCCCGCCCAGGGTACCGTCCAGATAAATCCCGTCAGGCTTGATATTCAGATACTCAATGGTCTCCCGCAGCATGACGGAATAATGCTTAAACTCCATTTGAATCCCCTATCCTGTTGTGTTAAATCGTCAATCCCAGGCTCTCCATGGCGGCTGCAATGTCGTCCATATTGCTGTCTGCGTCCATATTCTCCCAGTTCTCACGGCTCCAGATCTCAATACGGCTGCCCACGCCCACCAGGACCACATCCTTTTCCAGCCCCGCAAATTCCCGCAGATTGGCCGGAAGCAGGATTCTTCCCTGTTTATCCACTTCCACCTGAGCCGCTCCGGCCAGGAAGAATCTTGCAAATTTTCTAGCTTCTTTATTAATCAGCGGCAGTGAGGTCAGTTTCTGTTCAAAAGCGCTCCAATCTTCGTTGGCGTATACAAACAGGCAGCCATCCATGCCCTTTGTCACCACAAATTCATCTCCTAACTGGTCTCTGAACTTGGAGGGAATGATCAACCTGCCTTTCGTATCGATCGTATGATTGTATTCGCTCATAAACATCTGCAATCACCGCCTTTACGCCGGAAGCTCCGGCTCAAAAGTGATCTGCCACGGAAAATAGGAAAAAATCGGTTTCAAATCTACCACTTTGTACCACTTACCACCACTTTCCACCACTTTTGAACTAATTCTAACCCAAAACAGGAGATCTTGCAATAGCAATCAGTAACTTTTTTTCATTTTTTCTTAAGAAATTCCACACAAAAAAAGCGCCTTTTCTTACGAAAAAAACGCTTTTTCTACATCTTGTATATTCACTTTCAGATACCACAATTTATGGTTTTCAGTTTTGGGTAGCTTCGGTGCTTCCCTTTCGCCGCAGCCAGATTCGGACTCCCGCATCCACTGCCACGGCCGCAATAAAGAGCAGAATTCCCAGCATCTGGGATACCGCAATGCCCGTACCGGGAAGCTTCAGCTGGTCGGTGCGGATGCCCTCCACAAAGAACCGGATGATCCCGTAGCCCCCCAGATACATCAGGCAGATCTCCCCCTGGAATTTCTTGTGCCGCAGATACAGCAGAACCAGGATGAGCAGCAGCAGATTCAGGGCGCTTTCATATAGAAAAGTGGGATGCACCTGGATATAATTGGTTCCCTCTGCAATATGCGCAGCAATATTTTCGGTGATATCTGTTTTATCCCGCACCGCCTCTATGGGAATCCGCATGGCCAGAAGCCCGTCCGTGTACTCGCCGAACACCTCCCGGTTGGTAAAGTTCCCCCACCGGCCGATGATCTGTCCCAGCAGCAGTCCGGCCATAGCCGTATCCCCGATCATCCGGGGATCCTTTTTCTTGATCCGGCACCAGACAAACAGAGTGATAAATGCCCCGATGACGCCGCCGTAGATCGCCATGCCGCCGTTGCGCACATGAAAGATCTCCAGCAGATTGTCCTTATAGGCGTCCCACTCAAATACCACATAATAGATTCTGGCGCCGATCAGGCCGAAAATGACCCCATAGATAGCAAAATCCCAGTAATCGTCAGGGTTCTGCCCTGTTTTTTTCGCCAGCTGCGCCACAATGGCAATCCCCAAAAGCATCCCTATGGCGATGATGACGCCATACAGGGAAATATAGAATCCGAATACGGTAAAGCCCTGGGGAACATCCTTCAGATAAAGCCCCAGATTGGGGAACGCAATATCCCCCACACCCATGATATCCTGCATATTTTTCCTGCCTCTCTCCTGCAAATCTGAATTTCAGAATCGGCAAATCGCCGGTCCCCCGGTTTTCCGCCGACAAATCATACATTGAACCGAAACAGGATCACGTCGCCGTCTTTTACCACGTAATCCTTGCCCTCCATACCGACCAGGCCCTTTTCCCGGACTGCGGCAAGGGAGCCCTGCTCCAGCGGATCCTTATAATTGACCACCTCGGCCTTGATAAAGCCTCTCTCAAAATCCGAATGAATCTTGCCTGCGGCCTGGGGCGCCTTGGTACCGATCTTTATGGTCCAGGCCCTGGTCTCATCCTCGCCCGCCGTCAGAAAGCTCATCAGTCCCAGCAAACGGTAGCTGGCGGCAATCAGCTTGTCCAGTCCCGACTGGGAGATTCCCAGATCCTCCAGGAACATAGCCTTTTCCTCGTCATCCAGTTCCGCAATCTCCTGTTCGATCTGGGCGCAGATCACAAACACCTCGCTGTTTTCTCCGGCGGCAAACTGCCGCACCGCCTTCACATGGGGATTGGAAGCGCCGTCATCCGCCAGATCCTCCTCCGCCACATTGGCCGCATAGATCACCGGCTTGTAGGTCAGCAGATTGTAGGAGCGCATCAGCTCCAGCTCGTCCTCATCCTCTATCACCATGCTCTTGGCCATCTTCCCGCTTTCCAGATGCTCTTTGATCCGCACCAGCAGAGCTTCCTCCTTGGCAAGAGTCTTGTCCATCCGTGCCGCCTTGGCCACTTTGGCATAGCGCCTCTCCAGGATCTCCAGATCGGAGAAAATCAGTTCCAGATTGATGGTCTCCACATCCCGCATGGGATCCACACTGCCGTCCACATGGATCACATTGGTGTCCTCAAAGCAGCGCACCACATGAACAATGGCGTCCACCTCCCGGATATTGCTCAGGAACTGGTTGCCCAATCCCTCTCCCTTGGAGGCTCCCTTTACCAGCCCTGCAATGTCCACAAATTCTATCACCGCCGGAGTTACTTTTTTCGAGTGATACATATCCCCCAGGAGCTTGAGCCTCTCGTCCGGCACCGCCACGATCCCCACATTGGGATCAATCGTGCAAAAGGGATAGTTGGCCGACTCTGCCCCTGCTTTCGTCAGTGAATTAAATAAGGTACTTTTTCCTACATTGGGAAGTCCCACGATTCCGAGTTTCATTTTTCTTTCCAGCCTTTCTTATGTTTTTCTATCTGTATACGGGTTTCCTGTTCTTCAATTCCTCATACAGCTGACAATAATTCTCATACCGCAGCCTGCTGAGTCTGCCCTGCTCCAGGGCCTCCTTGACGCCGCACACCGGCTCCGCCGTATGGGAACAGCCGCTGTAGCGGCAGCCCGCCTCATATTCGGCAAATTCGGGGTAATACGCCGCCAGCTGCTCTTTCTCCAGATCAAAAAGTCCCAGAGAACTGAAGCCCGGCGTATCCAGAATATAGGTATCCTCGCCCAGGGCAATCAGTTCCGAATGTCTGGTGGTGTGTTTTCCCCTCTCGATTTTCCTGCTGATCTCCCCGGTCTCCATGACAATGCCGGACTGGAGACAGTTCACCAGAGAGGATTTTCCCACGCCGCTGGGCCCCGCCACCGTGGTGGTCTTGCCTTTCAGCAGCGCCTTTAGCTGCGCAATCCCCTGTCTCTGCTCCGCACTGACCGTCAGCGTCTCATAGCCGCAGGCTCTGTATATGGCGGCATACTCCTGCCCTTTTTCCTCCTGATCCAGATCCTGTTTGTTCAGACAGATGATGCAGGGAAGCTTCTGCTGCTCCATCATGATCAGGAAACGATCCAGCAGATTGAAATTGGGCTGGGGATGGGTAATGGCAAAAATCACCAATGCCTGATCCACATTGGCCACCGCCGGCCGGACCAGTTGGCTGGATCTGGGCAGAAGCCTGACGATATTGCCCGTATGCTCCGCCTCATCCAGCAGGTCGATCTGCACGTCATCCCCCACCAGGGGCTTTAACTGATCCTTTCGGAATATTCCCTTGGCCTTGCACTCATAAGTTCCTCTTCCGGGTACATGCACGTAGTAAAAACCGGCAATTCCCTTTATGATTTTCCCCTGCATATGCAAAAGACTCTCCTATTCCTGTGCAAATTCAATCCGCCGCTCCACGGATTTACTCTGGGCCACACCGTCCACCGTTACCGTGTAGGTCAGGGTAATGGTTCCCCACTGGGAATTGATTCCCTGAATGTTCACTGCCTGGGGGAAAGTGCTGGTAGTCATATCCACCAGTACCTTGCCGCTGTCCGCCACCAGTGTGATATGCACCTCGCTGCCGGAGGGATAATCCGGGGCTTCGCTGACAGTGGGTGCCTCGATAATCGCATTGCATTTATAGGTGGCGTCGCTTTTGCCCAGACTGACATTGATCTCAATGATGGAGCCGGGATCCAGGAATGTGCCCTCGGAGAAGTTCTGATAGCAGACCAGTCCCTCCGCCACAGTATCGCTGTATACTTCTCCGATGGATTTCAGGATCATGCCGTTTTCATGAATCCATTCCTCGGCCTCGATCTGTTCCCAGCCGATCATGTTGGGCATGGCAATTTTATTGTTTTCCACACCCAGACTCACATCCAGCGTAATCGCAGAGCCCTTGGGGGCAGGCTCGCCGCCCACCGGATTCTGGCTGATTACCCTGCCCATATCCACCGTAGCGGAATAGCTCTCGGTACGGCTTACGGTAAAGCCCTCCTGGATAATCCGGTTATAGGCTTCCTCATAGGTCAGCCCCTCTACCTCCGGCACATCCACCGCACCGGTTCCGGCACTGACCGTCAGTACCACGGTGGTGTTGACCTCCACCTCCTGGCCCTCCGGAATATCCGTGCTGATTACAATATTTTCCTCATAGGTATCGGATTCCACCATGGATACCTCAGGCACCAGGCCGATACGCACGATCTCTTTCTTGGCGTCCTCCACATTCCAGCCCAGCACATCCACCATCGGTACTCTCAGTACATCGCCGGTACTGCCGCTGTCATCCGCAGAGGGATTCTCCGGCTGCATCACACCGCCGCTCTCCTCCGTCTCCTCGCCGATCTTACTGCCGATATCATCCACGCTCATAATGCCGAAGATCTTGCCCACCAGCACCAGAATGATCACACAGATAATCACTCCGGCAAGGATGGCCAGCATGGTAGTCACTTTCTCCATCTTGCCGTCCCCTGCATCATATTCGTCCTCTTCTTCGTATTCTTCCTCCCCGTACTCCTCATTCTGGGGCGGTCTGGTATACTGGGCATTCAGCCGCATCTGTTCCTCATAGGCCTCCCGGTGCTGGGATTTCCTCTTGATCTGATTCATCTCCTCCTGGGAGATGGCCCGGGTGCTGGCTTCCTCATCCATATCCCGGGCTACCACAAAGTCCTCGTCCGGGCTGATCAGAGACTGCTTCAAGTCCGCAATCACCTCTGCCATATTCTGGTACCGTCTGTCCGGGGACTTCTGACAGCACTTCAGCACGATGGCCTCCACACTGCTGGGAATCTCCGGCACAAATTCCTTGGGAGAAACCATTTCCTCCTGGATATGCTTGATGGCAATGGCCACCGTGGTTTCCCCGTTAAAAGGCACACGTCCCGTGAGCATTTCAAACAGTGTGATGCCCAGGGAATAAATATCACTCTTTTCATCGCTGTAGCCGCCCCTGGCCTGCTCCGGGGACGTATAATGGACGGAGCCCATCACATTGGAGGTAATGGTGTTGCTGGTGGCCGCCTTGGCAATGCCGAAATCCGTCACCTTTACCTTGCCGTCCCGGGAAATGATGATGTTCTGGGGCTTGATATCCCTGTGAATAATATGATTGTTATGGGCCGCTTCAATGCCCATGCTGACCTGGATGGCAATGCTGACCGCCTCTTTGTAGGACAGCCTGGCCTTGCGCTCAATGTATTTTTTCAGCGTAATGCCCTCCACCAGTTCCATCACAATATAGTAAATGCCGTTTTCCTCTCCCACATCGTACACATTGACAATATTGGGATGCATGAGGCCTGCCGCCGCCCGGGCTTCAATCCGGAACTTGGATACAAAATTCTCATTCTCACTGAATTCCTGTTTCAGTACCTTTATTGCCACATATCGGTTCAGCTTATGACATTTTGCCTTATACACATCGGACATACCGCCTGTACCGATCTTTTCCAGTATTTCATAGCGGTCGCCTATCATCATTCCTATTTTAACCATGCTTCTTCTCCATTCTCTGCTCCCTGACTGCTTTTGCCTATGCCAGCGGCTCGATCAGCACCACAGCGATATTGTCCTTGCCGCCGTGAGCGTTTGCCGCCTCGATCAGCTTACCGGCCTTTTCCGGCAGCTCCGCCTGACCGCTCAGGATCATGCGGATCTCTTCATCCTCCAGCATATTGGTCAGACCGTCCGAGCACATCAGTACCGTGTCCCCCGGCGACAGCTCCACCGTAAAGAAATCTGCCTCCACGGTCTCACTGGCGCCTATGGCCCTGGTGATGATATTTTTATCCGGGTGGTTGCGGGCGGCCTCCCTGTCAATGCCTCCCATCCGCACCATTTCCTCCACCAGAGAATGGTCCCTGGTTATCTGCTTTATCTCGTTGTTTACAATGTAAAGCCTGCTGTCGCCCACGTTGGCCACCTGCAGATATCTGCCCAGGCAGGTGGCGGCCACCACCGTGGTTCCCATGCCCTCTAAGCTGATATCCTCACTGGCCTTTCTGCGGATATGGGCGTTAGCTGTCTCAATCGCCTTCTGCAGGATCACCCTGGGATTCTTCTCAAAGGACCGCTCGATACAGTTGCAGATCGTTTCCACCGTATATTTTGACGCATAATCCCCGGCCTTATGTCCCCCCATGCCGTCCGCCACAATAAACAGATTGGGCAGATTGCCGATCTCCCGTTCTGAGGTAAATACATAGTCCTGATTCAGTTTCCTCTTCCTACCGATATCGGTAATTGAAAACGTCTTAAGCACAATACTCCTCCATGCATGACGCAGATTTCCCCTGCGTTACTGCCTATATTATTCCTCCATAAAGGAACGCCGCAGCTGCCCGCAGGCGCCGTCAATGTCCCTCCCCATTTCTCTTCTTATGGTAACATGAATTCTGTTTTTTTCAAGTTTATTTTTAAAAGCCTGTATCTGACCGGCCTCGGACTGCACATATTCCCGCTCCCTGATGGGATTTACGGGAATCAGATTCACATGGCAGTGCAGCGGCCCTGCCAGTCCGCTGAGCTGCCGGGCATCTTCCGGCGTATCGTTGACCCCGCCCACCAGGCTGTACTCAAAGGTGATGCGCCGTCCGGTCTGGGCAAAATAGTAGCGGCAGGCCTCCATCAGTTCCGCAATCGTATATCGGTTGGCAACGGGCATCAGGCTCCTGCGCTTCTCGTCCGTAGGAGCATGGAGCGAAAGGGCCAGCGTAATCTGCAGCTTCTCATCTGCCAGCTGCCGCATCCGGGGCACGATCCCGCAGGTGGATACGGTAACATTCCTGGCGCTGATATGCAGGCCGTTTTCGTCAGTCAGCATCGTCAGAAACTGCAGCAGGCTGTCGTAATTATCCAGCGGCTCCCCCGTCCCCATGACCACCACGTGGGAAACCCGCTCTCCGGTCAGCCGACTGATGGCATAGATCTGATCCAGCATCTCCGCAGGCCGCAGATTCCGCACCAGGCCCCCCAGCGTGGAGGCGCAGAACCGGCAGCCCATCCGGCAGCCCACCTGAGAGGAAATGCATACGCTGTTGCCGTATTTATAGCGCATCCACACGCTCTCCACCACATGGCCGTCCTCCAGGGCAAACAGATATTTCCTGGTACCGTCAATCCGGGATTCCTGCATCCGTACCTGGCGAAGACTGGTAAAGGCATAGCCCTCCCGCAGCTTTTCCCGCAGAGTCTGGGGCAGATTGGTCATGCTGTCATAATCCCCCGCCAGCTTCTGATGCATCCATTGATAGAGCTGCTGGGCCCGGAACGGCTTCTCCCCCAGAGCTGCCATCTCCTCTTTCAGCTGTGCCAGCGTCAGGGACTTGATATCTGTTTTTCCCTCCTGATTCTCCCACTTCATCTTCCGGCTCCCTTTCCCGCATTCCGCTGCTTATTCCTTTATATCGGCGGCTGTTCCTTTCTTCTGAATCTGGCATAGAAAAAGCCGTCCATCCGACCATCCTCGGGCAGCAGCTGTCTGCTCTCCTCCAGTACGAAAGGAAAATGCCCGCTGATCCAGCTGCACATATCCTCGTTTTCCTGCCGGTGGATGGTGCAGGTGCTGTACATCAGCACGCCTCCCGGCCGGACATACCGCCAGCTGCCTTCCACGATCTGCCGCTGCAGCTGCACCAGGCTCTCTAAGCTCTCCGGCGTCACATGGTACTTGATATCTCTCTTCTTTCCCAGGACGCCCAGTCCCGAACAGGGCACATCCATAAAGACCACATCTGCGCTCTCCGCCCTGCTCTCCTGGGGCTGCGTGGCATCCCAGACCTCCAGGGTCAGCTTCTCCTCCAGCCCCATACGCCGGGCATTTTCCCGGATCCGTTCCACTTTCTGTTCGGACACATCCCGGGCCAGCACATGGGCCGCTTTCTGAGCTGCCAGCAGCGCTTTGCCGCCAGGAGCGGCGCATACGTCCATAACCCGGTCGCCCTCCTGCAGCTGCGCCGCCTCCACGCAGAGCATGGAGCTCACATCCTGCACCAGAAATGCGCCCTCCGCATATCCCTCCAGTCCGGCCAGGCCCTCAACGCCCTCCAGATAACAGGCGTAATCCAGCTGCTCTGACCGGGTCACCCGGATGCCCCTCTGCTGCCAGCGGCGGATGTATTCCTCTCTCGCCTCCCCGGTAACCCACCCGGCAAAACGGACGGTCACCGGATGGATTGCCAGCAGCTGTTCCAGCAGCAGCTCGGTCTTCTCCCTGCCGTACTCCCCCAGCCACAGCTGCACGATCCATTCCGGCATGGAATATTTCATCGACAGATACTGCAGGGGATCTGCATTTTCATCCGGCAAAGGAATCTGTCCTTTCCGGGAAATGATCCTGCGCAGCACCCCATTGACGAACCCCTTCAGATTGGTAAATTTCCGCTTTCCGGCCAGCTTTACCGCTTCGTTGCAGGCAGCGCTGTCCGGCACACTGTCCATATACAGGATCTGGTAGACACTCATCCGCAGCAGGCAGCGGATCAGCGGCTTCATCCGGTTCACCGGCACGGTGGAATAAAGGTTCAGTACATAGTCCAGCTCGATCTTCCGTTCCACACAGCCCTCGGCCAGCCGCTTGATAAACCGCTTATCCTGTCCCTCCAGGTAGTCATATTTATCCAGCACCGCTTTAATCATCTGATTGGAATATATCCTGCTGCGCTCCATCTCCAGCAGTGTATCCAATACGATTTCCCTTGTGTTCTCAGCCATAATCTTCCCCGTATTTTTAATCGTCTCTGCGTCGGCCGCCGCCAAATAACAAAATCAGCCGCAGCAGCTGCAGCACTGCTGTCAGCACCCCTGCCACATAAGTCATAGCCGCTGCGCTCAGCACCTTTCTGCAGCCCTTATTCTCCTGAGTTGTTACAATTCCGTACCGTTCCAGACGCTCCAGGGCCCTGCTGGAAGCGTTAAACTCCACGGGCAGAGTTGCCAGCTGGAATACCACTGTCAGGGAAAAGGCTATGATGCCCAGCTGGATCAGCACCTGGTTCCAGCTGAGTATTACCCCCAGAATAATCAGCGGCATACTGGCGCTGCTGCCGATATTGACCACCGGAACCAGCGCCGTGCGGATCTTAATCGGGGTATAGCCCTCCGCATGCTGGATCGCATGTCCGCACTCGTGAGCCGCCACTCCCATGGCCGTCACCGTATTGCCGTAATAATTCTTTTGTGACAGCCGCACCGTATTGGACGACGGATCATAGTGATCGCCGTCATTGCTGCCCAAAGCTTCCACCTGCACGTTGTACAGGCCCTCATTGTCCAGTATCCTCCTGGCGCATTCCGCACCGGTGATCCCGGTCATGTTCCGCACCTGATGATACTTTTTCATCTCATGGTTTACCTTCCAGCTGACCAGTAGACCGATCAGCAGTCCGATGATTACCAGAATGTAAGTCGGATCCCAATAGTAATACCACATTATTCACACCTCCTATTTAGAGTGTTACCCCATTTTCTCTCCCGGAGCGATCAGTACGCCCAGCAGGAAATCATGGGCGCTCATGCGCTTTTTTCCCTCCAGCTGTACTTCCAGTATCCGCAAAAGACCCTTTCCGGCCGCCACCGTAAAGTCCTGCTTACCCACAGCAACCACCGTTCCCGGGGCTGCCCCGGTCTCTGTCTCCTGCGCCATAGCATTCCAGATCTTCAGCTGCTTTCCCTGATAGGAAGTATAGGCGCTGGGCCAGGGATTCATACCATGAACCAGCCGCTCAATCGCAAGGGCATCCTGCTGAAAGTCAATTCTCCCCATCTCCTTGGTGATCAGACCGGCATGGCAGCTGTCTTCCTCCCGCTGCTTCTTCGGCGTCAGTGCGCCCTGCTCCAGCAGCGCCAGCGCTTCCACGATGGCCTGGCCCCCCAGGACCGCCAGCCTGTCAAACAGCGTCTGGCTGGTATCCTCCCGGAAGATTGCAGTCTCTTTCTGATATAAAATATCCCCGGTATCAATCCCCGCATCCATCTGCATGATCGTGATACCGGTCTTCTCTTCCCCGTCAATGATGACATGCTGGATCGGAGAAGCCCCCCGGTACTTCGGCAGCAGGGAGGCATGTATATTCAGACAGCCGTACCTTGGCATATCCAGAATCTCCTGAGACAGAATCTGGCCGAAAGCCGCCACCACAAACACATCCGCCTCATAGGTCCGCAGCTGTGCCACAGCCTCGGGACGTTTGACCCGCTCCGGCTGGAAGACCTCCAGCCCATGGGCAAGGGCACAGACCTTTACCGGCGGGTACTGCAGGCTGCCGCTGCGCCCCTTTGGCTTATCCGGCTGGGTCACCACCGCCGTGATCTCATGTCCTGCCTGAATCAGCGCCTCCAGCGCCCCCACTGCAAAATCAGGGGTTCCCATAAAAACAATCTTCATATTTTACTCCCCATGCATATCGCAAGCCTCGCTTGCGATACTGCTCAAATAGAAACGTGAAAAATCTCTGATTTTTCACACTACTCCTCATCTTCCTCTGCTGGAACCACGTCCGTCAGATCTCCCTCTACCTTTTCCACATACAGATGGCCGTCCAGATGATCCAGCTCATGGCAGATGGCTCTGGCCAGCAGCTCCGTACCCTCCAGTTCAAAGGGATTCATCTCCGCATCCTGGGCCGCTACCTTCACATAATTGGGCCGGGTGACGATTCCTGCCTTACCCGGTATGCTCAGGCACCCCTCCGAGCCGGTCTGCTCCCCGCCGCTCTCCACAATCCGGGGATTTATCAGCACATAAGGATCCTCGCCGGTAACGTCAATGACCACAATACGCTTTAAGATGCCCACCTGGGGGGCGGCCAGGCCCACGCCGCCCGCTTCATACATGGTATCCAGCATATCCTCGATCAGATATCTGGTGCGGTCCGTCATCTCCGTCACTTCCTTGCATTTCTTATTCAGAATCTCATCCCCGATTTCCCGTATATTACGAATTGCCATGTCTTTTCTCCTTTCAGAAACTTAACCCATATATTATCTCAAAAAAAGGAAGATTTTTCAAGTATTTACAGCGTATTCATCGGATCGAAGTCAAACTGCAGGCTGACCCGCCCCCGCTGCTGCTCTCCCATCCAGGCCTCCAGCCCGTCCTTTACCCGGATGAGCTCCTCATAGCTGCGATCCTTGACATAGAAGACAAACCGGTAAATATCATTGACCTTGCCGATCCCTGCCGGTGCTGGACCCACGATCATCATCCGCTGATTCAGCGGCTTTTCCTGATCCGCATAACTACCGGCCTGCTCTGCCAGCTGTCCGGCTAGCCTGCTGCCCTCCTCCTGCGAAGCGGCATAGATCTGCACCGCCAGCATGTGGGAGACCGGTGGATAGCCCATCAGCTCCCGGTAAAGAATTTCCTCCTGATAAAAACCATCGTAGTCCTGGGCCGCCGCATAGGTAATGGCATAATGCTCCGGCTGGTAGGTCTGGATCACCACTTCTCCGGGCTCACTGCCCCGCCCGGCCCGGCCTGCCGCCTGAGTCAGCAGCTGAAAGGTCCTCTCCCCGGCCCGGTAATCCCCCACGGAAAGGGACAGATCCGCCGCCAGCACGCCCACCAGCGTCACATTGGGGAAATCATGCCCCTTGACGATCATCTGGGTGCCCACCAGCACATCCGCTTCCCCTGCGGCAAAAGCGGACAGGATCTGCTCGTAGCTGTCCTTGGTCCGGGTGGTATCCGCATCCATCCGCAGGATCCGCATGTCCGGAAACATGGCCCGCAGCCGTTCCTCGATCTGCTGGGTACCGGCCCGAAAGCCCGAGATATACTTGGAGCCGCACGCCGGACAGAGGTGTACCGCCGGAGTTTCATAGCCGCAGTAATGGCATACCAGCCTGCCCCCTTTGTGCTCCGACAGGGACACGTCGCAGTGAGGACATTTCATCACATGTCCGCAGGCCCGGCAGGAGATAAACCCGGCAAAGCCCCGGCGATTGATAAACAGCATACTCTGCTGCCTCCTCTGCAGCCGGTCCGCCAGCAGCTCCTGCAGCTTTCTGCTGAAAATGGAACGGTTTCCCTGTTTTAATTCTTCCCGCAGATCCACAGTATATACCCGGGGCAGGCTGCCTCCGGTCAATCTTTTCGTCAGAAGCAGTCGGCGGTACACGCCTTTTTCCGCCTGATAGGCCGCCTCCATGGACGGGGTGGCGGAGCCCAGCACCACGCTGGCGCCGTGCAGGGAAGCCAGATACCGGGCGGTCTCCCGGGCATGGTATTTGGGCGTGCTCTCGCTTTTATAGCTGGCCTCGTGCTCCTCATCCATCAGGATCAGCCCCACTTTCGGAAACGGCACAAACAGGGCAGAACGGGGGCCGATGATCACATCAATTTCCCCACATTTTGCCCTCTCGCATTGATCGTATTTTTCCCCCGCAGACAGGGTGGAATTCAGCACGCTGACCCGGTCACCGAACCGCCGGTAGAACCGCATCAGGGTCTGATAGGTCAGGGCGATCTCCGGAATCAGCATGATTACCTGTCTGCCCCGGCTGACCATCTCCTGGGCCAGCCGGAGATAAACCTCCGTCTTGCCGCTGCCGGTGATGCCCTGCAGCAGATATGTACCGGGATTTCCGCTGTCATAATCCGTCATGACCTGCGTCACCGCCTCCTGCTGCTCCGGGCTTAAGGACTTCTGCGCTTCCTCCTGCACCTGCCGCTTCACGGGATTGCGGAAGCTCTGCAGCACCTCCACATGGACGGCCCCCGCCGCCTCCAGGCCCCTGATCACCGCCGGGGACACCATCAGCTTCCCCGTCACCAGCTCATAGGGAAGCTCTTCCTCCTGCAGAAGCTCCTGCAGCAGTCTGGCCCTGGCGGTCTGCTTTTTCCGCTGGCACTGCCCCAGCAGGGAGATCCCCTCCTCCCGGGTCACCGCCAGCCGTACCTTTTTGTGTTCGATCCGCTTCACGGTCTGTTTGGCGGGGAGCACGGTCTTTAAGGCCTGTATCATGGTGCCCCCGTAGGATCTGCGAATCCACCGGGCCAGACGGATCTGAATGTCCTCCACCCCCACGCCGCCGATGACCAGGCTGTGTATTTCCTTGATTTTCCCGGGATCATAGGCGCAGATCCCGGTAATCTCCGTCACATACCCCCGACACAGCTTATTCCCCCTGCCAAAGGGAACCATGACACATGCTCCCACCTCCAGACGCTCCTGCAGCTCCGAGGGAATCCGGTACTGAAAGGGACGGTCCACCTTTTCATGGGAAATATTGATAATTACATCTGCGTATTTAGCCAAAATTCTCCTCCAAGATATCCCGGATCAGATCCCGCTCATCCATGGGGTATTTTACCCCTTTAATCTCCTGATAATCCTCATGCCCCTTACCGGCCAGCACGATAATGTCTCCCTCCTGCCCATGTTCTATGGCATAGCGGATGGCCTCTTTCCGGTCGCAGATCTCCACATAGGCCCCATCGGTCCTGCCGATACCGATCTTGATATCCTCAATAATATCCTGGGGCTCCTCAAACCGGGGATTGTCGGAGGTAATAATCGTCAGATCCGCCAGCTGTCCGCTGATCTCGCCCATTTCATAGCGGCGCATTTTCGAACGGTTGCCCCCGCAGCCAAACAGACACACCAGCCTGTGGGGCTCATATTCCCGCAGCGTAGTCAGCAGACTCTTCAGGGCCATGGCATTGTGGGCGTAATCAATCAGCAGCGTAAAATGCTCCGATACCTTTACCATCTCGATCCGCCCCTTGACCCGCACCGACAGCAGCGCCCGCCGGATATCGTCCTCTCTGACATTAAAGTGCCGACAGATAGCAATGGCCGCCAGGGCGTTGTAGACGCTGAACCGTCCCGGTGTGGGCACCTCCACGTCAAACTCCATGGCTCCCCGTACCCGGAAAGCCACTCCCAGCTCTCCGGGCTTTTTCACCAGCCGGATCTCCTCCGCCCGCCGATCATTTCCCTCTTTCAGGCCGTAGCGCTCCACCCGGCAGGTATGCCCCTTAAGCACCGCATCCACATGGGCGTCATCCCCGTTGACGATCCCCACCCGGCACTGCTGAAACAGCAATCCCTTGCAGTGCAGATAGTCCTCAAAGCTGGCATGCTCGCCCGGGCCGATATGATCCGGCTCCAGATTGGTAAAGATCCCCAGTTCAAAGGTAAATCCCTGGGTACGGTGAAGCATCAGTCCCTGGGAGGAAACCTCCATAACCACCGTGTCTATGCCCGCTTCCACCATCCGGGCGAAATACTCCTGCAGTGTGTAGGACTCGGGGGTGGTATTGCCCGCATGGATATGCTCCCGACCGATAATCACCTCGATGGTGCCCACCAGCCCCACTCTGCGGCCTGCATTTTCCAGGATGGATTTCACCAGATAGGTGGTGGTGGTCTTGCCCTTGGTGCCGGTGATGCCGATGATCTTCAGCTTCTCCGCCGGATATCCGAAGTAGGCCGCCGAGATAAAGGCCATGGCATACCGGGTATCTTCCACCCGGATCACCGTGATGTCCTGGCCTGCCGTTTCAGGCACCTCCCGGGATACCACCAGCGCCGCAGCACCCTTAGCCGCCGCCTCCGCCGCAAAATCATGTCCGTCAAAATTCACGCCCCTGATACAGATAAACAGGCAGCCCTCCGTAATTTTCCGGGAATCATATACCACCTGGCTGATCTCCCTGTCCGCACTGCCCTGCAGGCACTCATAATCCAATCGGCTCAGTAACTCTGTCAGTCTCATTGTCCGTCTCCTTCTTTCCCCGCCGGGAACACTCTGCTTTTCTACTATTACTATAAATGACAGTTTCTCATATGTAAATGATTTTTTCTGCCCGCTCCTGGGAAAAAAATGCTTTATAGCAAAAGCTCCGGTATTGCTACCGGAGCTTTCGCTATTTTCTTATGAGGGGGGGAGATAGTGAGTTCATCAACTATCTGATATATACTATACCCAGGAAATGTGTCCAAAGTGTGTACAAATCATTAGAAAAAAATAAAATGAACCTAAACAAAAAAGAAATTCTGCATAATCAGCTGCAGTTCCTCCCGGCCCCTGTAATGATTGATTCCCAGCTGGTACGCCGCCGCCATTTCATAGTCGCCGCCCGACGTAAACAGCCGCTCTGCGCTGCCCGGTCCGTGCTTTTCCTCCAGCCTGCCGCAGAAGTCCTCCAGATCCCCGAAGAACATCATTTCCCGGCGGATCCCCTCCGCTTCCACCGTCAACCGGGCAAATTGCTGTTTGGCGCCGATCCGCCGTCCGCCGATCAGCCGCAGCCCCTTCTGGGCAAACAACGGCTTGGGATTCCCTACGCCGTAGGGCTCCAGCCTTTCCAGCTCCCGGGCCAGTTCAAGCGAAGCATAGGACACCGGCATGGGCACGTCAATATGGATCCGGGGAATGTAATCCTCCGGCGTCAGAGTGCAGTCCGCATTCAGCGCCTGCCTGAGCGGCTCCACATCCTCCTCCTTCATGGACAGCCCCGCCGCCATCTTATGTCCGCCGAACTTGGTGAAATACTGCTTTACCCGGTTCATGGAATCATACATGTGATAGGCCTCAATGGAGCGGCCGGAGCCCTTGATTCCCTCTTCCCCCCGGGTCAGCACGAACACGGGATGATGGTACTTCTCTTTCAGCCGTCCGGCAATGATCCCCGCCAGGCTCTCATGCACCTGGGGCAGGAACACCACCATCACAGAATCCGGTTCCTTTCCTGAAGCCTCCTGCTGCCGGACAGCCTCCTCCACCCCCTGCAGCGTCATATTTTTCCGGCTGTCATTCAGCTCCTTCAGTTCCCGGGCCGCAGTCATGGCCTCCGTCTTATCCCGGGCCTCCAGCAGCTGCAGGGCCCGCAGCGCCGTATCCAGCCGTCCGGTGGCATTCAGACAGGGCCCCAGCACAAAGCCCAGATGATAGGCGGAAACCGCCGCCGGATCCAGACCGTTTACCTCCATCAGGGCCCGCAGTCCCGGATTTTCACAGCTGCCAAAGCGTTTCAGCCCCTCCCGCACCAGAATCCGGTTCTCATCTTTTAATTCCATCACATCGCATACCGTGGCCATTGCCGCAAAGGGCAGCAGCGCATCCAGCAGGCTCTCCAGTTCCCCATAGTCCCGGCGCTCCCCCAGGGCCTGCACCAGCTTATAGGCCACTACAGCCCCGCAGATGCCCTGCCAGGGATAGCTGCAGCCCTCCTGCTTGGGATCAATCACCGCTTCCGCCGGGGGCAGCTGCTGAAGCCGCCTGCCGTTTTCCTCCATATAGGGCACCTCATGGTGATCCGTCACCACCACCCGCATGCCCAGCTCTTTTGCCAGGGCGATCTGCGGCCCCGCTGCTATGCCGTTGTCACAGGTGACGATCAGGCCGACTCCCTCCTGCTGTGCCTCCCGGATCAGCGTGTCATTCAGTCCGTAGCCGTCCCGGATGCGGTGGGGAATGGCCGTATCCACCTCCCCGCCCATCTCCCGCAGGGCTCTGGTGAGCAGATAGGAGGAGCATATGCCGTCCACATCATAGTCGCCGATGACCCGGATCCGCACCCCCTTTTCCATGCACTCCCCGATCACCGCCACCGCCTGCTCCATGCCCTTTAACAGCCAGGGGCTGTAACAGTCCTGCAGGCTTCCTCCCAGAAACTTTTCCACCTCCCGGGGTGTGGTAATATCCCGGTTCCGGATAATTCTTGCCAGCACCGGGCTGATTCCAAACTGCTCTGACCAGGCGTTAAAGTCCGCCTTTTTCGCAGCCACCATCCATTTCTCCATTTTCA
>JAGANP010000100.1 GCA_017624175.1 Lachnospiraceae bacterium
CCAAGGGCTATCGGGATAAGGCCATGCTGGAGGTGATGTACGCCACCGGTATCCGTGTTTCCGAGCTTATCGAGCTGGATGTGGACGATGTAAACCTGGACCTGGGTATTATTAAATGCGCCAGTGCCAAGAAATCCCGTGCCATTCCGTTGTATCCCGGTGCGCTGCGCGCGCTGACAGTTTATCTGCGGGATATCCGCGGCAGCCTTATCGTATCCAACGAGGAGAAGGCCCTGTTCGTCAATATCAGCGGTGCCCGGATGAGCCGCCAGGGCTTCTGGAAGATTCTGAAGCATTACCAAGCCACTGCCCACATCGAAAAGGATATTACCCCTCACACTCTGCGTCACAGCTTTGCTGTTCATCTGCTGGAAAACGGTGCGGACCTTGGCTCTGTGCAGGAGCTGATGGGCCACAGCGATATTTCCTCTACCCAGATGTATACCCACATGATTAACCAAAAGCTCAAATCCGTCTACGAAAAGTGTCATCCGAAAGCTTAAACTTATGCGTATGACAGATTTAAGAAGGGACTGTAAAGAATTTATAGAAAACGGGCTGGTTCTTCCTTGAACCAGCCCGTTAGAGTAAATATCAGTCAATATAATGGCGAAAGACCTGCATTTACCATGGTGGAGGAAATGAAATGCTTGAAAAACTGAAAGCGAATATTGTATTTCATGCTGTGCTAAAACGCAAGGACATTAGAAAAGCCTATAAGATGGTTGGTCCGGAGGACAGCTGGTACGATACCATATCAACCGTACACAAATCCCTGGCAGAAATCAGGACCCTTCCCCATGAAGATTGGGAGGTCATCAGTCACGACGGACTGACTTTAAAGGGCATATTCTATCCCGGAACCAGTGACAAAACCATGATCTGGGTACATGGCTACTCCAGCCACGCAGAGCGGGAATCCGCGTTTCCGGGCCTCTTTTATCATAGCCTGGGGTTTAATGTTCTTGTTCCATACCTGCGGGCCCACGGCCCCAGTGAGGGAAAATTCATTACCTTTGGTGCACTGGAGAGTATGGACATCTGCAAATGGGTGGATTTGGTAAATCAACGCCATCCCGATGGCAGTATATTGCTCCACGGCTTATCCATGGGTGGTGGAGTCGTGCTGGATTTATCAA
The DNA here is from genome assembly GCA_017624175.1 of Lachnospiraceae bacterium. Classification (GTDB taxonomy): domain Bacteria; phylum Bacillota; class Clostridia; order Lachnospirales; family Lachnospiraceae; genus Acetatifactor. The sequence continues at coordinate 1,140 of JAGANP010000100.1, forward strand.
CAAAAACTATGGCGAACGTAAAGTGCATGATTGCGGACGCGCCTACAGTCAGTATTCCCGGTGCCTTTGGCAGCATTGTTGGCGGAACCTTCAAAGCCAATCAGGATAAAATTCTTAATTGCCTGAAAGACAGGTTTTGGCGGCAATTCTCCGTTGATATGGACAACTATCATTGGCTGGAGAAAATTGCCCATGGAAAGTATCCGCTGCTGCTGTCTGCCGGAAGTAACGAGGGTATGGATGAAACCCTGGCAAAATTAAAAGAGCGCAATCCCATGCCCACCGAATTGGTAATTCTGCCCGGGTGCAATCATGGCAATGGTATGTACAAGCAGACGAGTATGTATCAGGATGCCATCAAAGGATTTGTTCAGGCGTATATGGGAAGCTGACAGGATTAAAATAGGAGATATAAGATGTTTAAGCTACTAAAAACCGAAGGAAAGGCCCGCCGGGGTGAATTCACCTGCGCCCACGGCACAGTCCAGACCCCTGTGTTTATGAATGTTGGCACCCAGGGTGCCATCAAGGGCGCGCTGAGTGCCGAGGATTTGAAGAATATCGGCTGTCAGGTGGAGCTAAGCAATACCTACCATCTGCACCTTCGCCCCACGGACCAGCTGGTGAGTCAGTGCGGCGGCCTGCACAAATTCATGACCTGGGACGGTCCTATCCTGACAGATTCCGGCGGTTTCCAGGTGTTTTCCCTGTCCGGCCTGCGGAAGATCAAGGAGGAAGGTGTGTATTTTTCCTCCCACATTGACGGACGTAAGATTTTTATGGGTCCGGAGGAGAGTATGCAGATTCAGTCCAATCTGGGCAGCGATATCTGCATGGCCTTTGAC
>JAGANP010000101.1 GCA_017624175.1 Lachnospiraceae bacterium
GCAGTTCAGGTTCAGACAGTCATTCCAGTCGGCACGGCCGATCAGGGGCAGCTTATGAGGTCCCTTGTGATTGACAATGAAGTCAAAGGATCTCTTTAAGTGGTTCATCAGCGGTGTGGCCTTGGACATATCGTTGTCAAAGGGTACCAGCTGCTCTAAGATGGAGGTATCACCGGACTCACACACATAGGCGCTGGTGCCTGCGATCAGCCACAGAGGATCGTCGTTAAAGCCGCTGCCGATGTCGGAATTCCCCTTCTTGGTCAGGGGCTGGTACTGATGGTAAGCGCTGCCGTCCTCAAACTGGGTGGAAGCGATATCAATGATACGCTCTCTTGCACGGTCGGGAATCAGATGCACGAAGCCCAGCAGATCCTGACAGCTGTCTCTGAAGCCCATGCCCCGGCCGATACCGGACTCGTAATAGGAAGCGGAGCGGGACATATTAAAGGTAACCATACACTGATACTGGTTCCAGATGTTGACCATGCGGTTGACCTTTTCATCCTGGGACTCCACATGGTACTTGGAAAGCAGCTGCTTCCAGTAATCCTGCAGAGCGGCAAAAGCAGCGTCCACATCCGCATTGGTCGCATAGCGGGCCAGCATCTCATAAGCACGCTTCTTGTTGATTACACCGTAGGACTCCCACTTTTCCTCTTCAGGATTCTCAATATAACCCAGAACAAAGATGAAAGCCTTGGACTCGCCGGGAGCCAAGGATACATTCAGCTGCTGGGAAGCGATGGGAGACCAGCCGCTGGCCATGGTGTTCTTGCACTGGCCGTTCTCCACAACCTCCGGATTGTCTGCGCCTCTGTAAGCGCCCAGAAAGTCGTCACGGATCGTATCGAAACCGGCAATGGGGGCATTTACGGAATAAATGGCATAGTGATTGCGGCGCTCTCTGTATTCTGTTTTATGGAAAATGGTGGAGCCCACCACCTCAACCTCACCGCAGCTTAAGAGTCTCTGGAAATTCTTCATATCGTCATCGGCATTCCACCGACACCACTCCACATAGGAGAATACTTTCAGTTCCTTGGGCTCGCTGCCGGTGTTGGTCAGGGTCAGCTTGCTGATCTCACAGTTGTCGTTCATGGGAACGAAAGTCAGGAGATTGGCCTCTACCTTGTTCTTAACGCCGGTAAAGCGGCTGTAGCCGATACCGTGACGGCACTCATAGCTGTCCAGGTCGGTCTTTACGGGCTGCCAGCCGGGATTCCATACGGTATCCCCATCCTTTATGTAGAAATACTTGCCTCCCATATCGGTGGGCACATTGTTGTAGCGGTAACGGGTCAGACGCAGCAGCTTGGCGTCCTTATAAAAGGTATACCCTCCGCAGGTGTTGGAGATTAAGCTGAAAAACTCGTTGCAGCCCAGATAGTTGATCCAGGGAAGCGGAGTCTTGGGTGTGGTGATGACATATTCCTGATTGGCATCATCAAAGTAACCGAATTTCATAGTTGGAACTCTCCTTTTCATGAATTGTTTTAGTAAACGATTAAGTGCAGCCGATTTACATTTAAAATTATACAGAACATGTCCGCAAAATGCAATAGATATGTGGAAAAATGCAGGAAAAACTGCCGGATAAACTGCGCAGCGCAAGCGGGCTGCAGATTGCGGATTAACGGGATTTTTCCGAATTTTGAAGAGCTGAAAATATTCCGAAAAAAAAGACCAAAAACAAAACAGTAATAATGTACAAAATGCTTGGCTAAAAACTAGCTAAAAATTACAAAAGACAAAAAAATGAACAAAAAATGAAAAAATAAGTTGCAAAATTGTTCAAAGTGTTATAAACTAATTTTACGAAAACGTTAAAGTTGACAAATAGATCAGGAGTTATGAAGATGGCATCCTTAAAAGATATTTCCATAGCCTGCGGGGTTTCAGTTGCCACGGTAAGTAAGGCGCTGAATGACCATAAGGACATTGGAGAAGAGACAAAAGAGAGGATTCGCAGGATAGCCAAGGAGATGGGGTATCTGCCCAATCTGTCCGCCAGGGCTCTCAGAACCAGCCGCACCTATGCGATAGGAGTGATGTTCGCAGATGAGGCCGGCAACGGTCTGACCCACGATCATTTCTGCCGGGTGCTGGACAGCTTTAAGCGTACGGTGGAAGCCAGCGGTTATGACATTGCTTTCGTCAGCAGCTGCAAGAACCGTAACAGCGACATGACATACCTGGAGAGATGCCGGTACCGGGGATTTGACGGCGTGCTGGTTGCCTGTGCGGATTTTGACGATCCGGAGGTTATAGAACTGCTGCAGAGCGATTTGCCTCTGGTGACGATTGATTACATATTTAATAACCGCATTACGGTAATTTCCGATGGTGTACGGGGAATGCAGGATCTGGTGGAATACATTTACCAGATGGGACACCGCAGGATCGCCTATATTCATGGTGAGAATACGGTGGTGACCACCGGACGGTTATCCAGCTTTTACCATACGGCGGAGCGGCTGGGACTGGAGATTCCGGATGCCTACGTCAGAGAGGCGCCCTATCGGGATACGGAAGCGGCTCATTGGGTGACCAAGGCGCTGCTGGAGCTGCCGGTGCCTCCTACCTGTATCATTTATCCGGATGATTTTGCTGCTTTCGGCGGGATCAATGCCATCCGGGAGAAGAAATTAAGAATCCCGGAGGATATCTCCGTAGCCGGTTATGACGGGATCCCGGCGGCTGAACAGCTGCAGCCGCAGCTGACGACGATCAAGCAGGACGCCGAGCAGGTTGGGTCCGTGGCCGCCAGGCATCTGATCAGCCTGATCGAGAGGCCTAAGACCACACTGGTGGAGCAGATCGTGATTCCCGGAAAGCTGATTGAGGGGAGATCGGTGGCAAGATACGAATCCCCGGAACCTCTTTTACAGACCAGATAATATTTCAGAATATATTAAGAAAGAAGGAGTGTATCACATGAAAGGTTTTTTAAAAAACACATGGCAACACAGAGCACATGTAGTTATGGCATTGCCGGCATTCCTGGTCCTGCTGTTTTTCAGCTATGTGCCGATGTCAGGTCTGGTAATGGCATTCAAGTCCTATGACTACAGCAAGGGAATATGGGGGAGCCCGTGGAACGGGATTGACAACTTCAAATTCCTGCTGGCGTCGAAGGCAACATTTCTTAACATGACGAAGAATACATTGATGTACTATCTGATCTTTACGATCCTGGGTACTTTCCTGAACGTGGTGCTGGCTATTGCCATTGACCAGTTCGTATTCAAAAAGTGCGCAAAGGTAATGCAGACGATCATGATCGTTCCGGTGTTCATTTCCTATGCAGCCGTACAGTTTATTGTTTATGCGTTCATCGCCAGCGATACCGGTATTATCAACAATGTGCTGGGAACAAATATCAGGTTTTACAGTAATGCATCCCTATGGCCGATGATTCTGACAATAGTAAAGATGTGGAACAGTGTGGGCTATGGTTCGGTCTTGTATATGTCCGTGCTGGCAGGTATTGACACGGAGCTCTATGAAGCAGCGGAGATCGACGGCGCCAACAAGTGGCAGCAGATCTGGCATATCACACTGCCCGCTCTGATCCCGATGATCACGGTAATGCTGCTGCTGTCCGTAGGTAATATCATGAGATCCGATACCGGTCTGTTCTATCAGGTTACCAGAAACAGCGGCTCCCTGTATTCCACGACGCAGGTTATTGACTCCTACGTGCTGAACGCCATCTTTAAGAATTCTAACTTTGGATTTGTGGCGGCTACCACGCTGTTCCAGTCAGTGATCGGATTACTCCTGATGCTGTTCGCTAATGGTGTAGTGAAGAAGATTTCACCTGAAAATTCACTGTTCTAATAAGGAGGAGATGACAATGAGTGCAAATAAGAAAATGAAAAATGCTGATTTGGCTCCCTCCAGAAGAGAGCGAAAGGGTATAGGTCAATATATTCTGGGATTTTTCCTGCTGCTGTATACCCTGTTCTGTGCGCTGCCGATCCTGCTGGTGTTTATTTCGGCATTCACAGATGAGAAGTCCATTAACCAGAACGGTTTCAGCTACTTCCCGGAGAAGTGGTCCCTGGCAGGCATGAACTCCGTGCTGCGGTACGGCCATCAGCTGCTGACCTCCTATGGAGTGACCATCTTCATTACTGTAGCCGGTACGCTGTTGGGACTGCTGATTATGGCCATGTTTGCTTACTCCATCAGCCGGAAAGAGTTTAAGCTCTCAAGATTTTTATCCATTTTCCTGCTGATTCCGATGCTGTTTAACGGCGACCAGCTGTCCTGCTATGTAATATTTACATCCTGGTACGGATTAAAGGATAATCTGCTTCTGCTGATTCTTCCGCTGTGCGTAACCACGATGAATGTCATTATTTTAAGAACCTATATTGTAAACAGCATTCCGGCCGAACTGATGGAAGCGGCGAAGATTGACGGAGCAGGAGAGTACCGTACGTTCTTCCAGATCACGCTTCCCCTGCTGAAGCCTTCCATGGCGGCTGTAGGCTTCATGATGGCAACTACATACTGGAATGACTGGCAGAATGCACTGCTGTATATTACTTCGGACAGTAAGAAGCCCCTGCAGCTGCTGCTGGTAAATATTCAGAAAAGTATCGAGTTCCTGCTGAACAACTCTAACGTGCCTGCTGCTGCAAGAGCGGCAATGGGCGGCAGCATACCTCAGTATTCTGCTACGATGGCAACCGTTATTGTGGTCATTGGGCCGATTATGGTGGTTTATCCGTTCTTCCAGAAGTATTTCATAAAGGGCTTGACAGTTGGCTCGGTTAAGGGTTAATGTTATAAGCGTGCAATAAGCACAAAAGGCTAAGGTATTCCGGAATCAATACAATGGTGTATTGTTCCTGAGAATATAATTTAAAAGGGAGGTTTAATACCAACATGAAAAGAAAAATTTTTGCAACTATGTTAGTGGCATCCATGATGGCAGGTCTGCTGGCTGGATGCGGCGACGACAGCGGCAATGCTGAATCCAGCTCCAATGCTGAATCCAGCTCCAATGCTGAATCCAGCGCAGAGAGCAGTGCGGACAACAGCGGTTCTGAAACAGCCAGCGGTGATGTGGTAGAGATCAATGTTACCAGAGCTACCTTCAACCTGGCAACTCCTGATTCTGCACAGGTGCAGAAGGTGGAGGATGCAATCAATGCGTATATCGCAGATAAGATCAATGTAAAGATCAATCTGACCGATATCGGCTCCGGTGAGTACATCGACAAGACCAACCTGGCACTGGGCAACAACGAGATCAATCTGCTGTGGACCGCTTCCTGGGAGAGCACCATCGGCACCAACGATCTGGTTCCCAAGAACGCAGTATACGATATCACCGATCTGCTGCCCGGCACAGACCTGTACAACTCCATGGATGCAAGCCAGTGGGAAGCTACCAAGTACAACGGAAGAAACTACTTTATTCCGGTATATAAGGACAATGTAGAAGGCTATGATTTCATGTTCCGTCAGGATCTGGTTGACAAGTACGGATGGGATCTGTCCACTGTTACCACTCTGGCTGACATCGAGCCCATGCTGGCAGATGCTAAGTCCGAAGGTCTGAAGTATCCTTTCCTGACCCAGAAGACTGCTATGTTCTACAGATTCTACATCGACAGCTTTGATTTCTTCACCGCTGATGCTACTGCTAACTGGGTTGCAGTTGACAGAGAAACCAACGAGGTTGTAGATACCATTCTGACCGATGAGTATAAGGAGTTCTGTACGTTGATGGCTCAGTGGGCAGAGGCTGGCTATGTCTCTGAGGATGATGTAACCAAGACCACCACAGATACCACGACTCAGACCCAGGATTGGGCAGTTTCATGGTGGACCGATATCCCTGTAAATGCAGAGGCTAACAGCCGTTATGGCCAGGATGTAGCTATGGTACCTGCTACTGACAGATGGGCACACTCCACTTCTGCTCTGGGTTCCTGCTATGCAGTAACCGCTAACAGCACCGAGGAGCAGGCTAAGGCTTGTATCGATTTCATGGGTCTGCTGTACACCGATTCCAAGCTGGCTGATATGTACACCTTTGGTATTGAGGGTGAGGACTTCAGCTATGACGAGAACGGTCAGGTAGTTCAGAACAGCGAGAAGTACAACCACTCCATGTGGGAGTCCGCTTCCGCTACCATCGTTACCCCTGTTGCAGGCGAGCCTGCGGACAAGGCTGATCTGTACGAAGCATTCAACGGCGGTGCTAACACCTCCTGCGCAGCAGGTTTCCGTTTCGACAAGAGCCCTGTAGAGAGCCAGTTCGCTGCTTGTCAGAACGTATTTGAGCAGTATGGTTTCATTCTGGAGAACGGCGGTGTTGCTGTAGCTGATGTGGATTCCACCATCGAAGCTTACCAGGCAGCACTGGATGAGGCTGGTTACCAGGATGTACTGGCTGAGTTCCAGAGACAGTACAACGAGTGGAAATAAGTCTGAAAGCTGACGCTTTCAAATGCTCCTTAATGCATGGCGCAGGCGAGGCTTGCGCTATGCACAGGAGAGTATGAAAATCTCAGATTTTCATATATTGTTGCGATATCGCAGGTAAAGCTTGCGATATAAATGTAGATGTGCAAATGGATAATAGTTAATGTATCAAGCAATACGCATAGCAAGGTTAGGTTACAGTAAAGTTTCTAACACTCCTTCAAATTTTTAGAGCAGCTGCCGTCCCCTTTTCGGGGGACGGCAGTTTTTATAAAAAGTTTATAAATGCTTTATACCCCGTATATTTACGCTGGTATCGAAACATGCTATATTTATTTCAATAAAGGATTCTGACAGAAAAATGTCTGCAGACAGAGGTAAATGAGGACGTGTATGAACAAGCAGGAATTTGTGGATCGGCTGAGAAGCTCCCTGAGCGGTAAGGTCTCACCGGCGTTGGTGGAAGAGAATGCCCGCTATTATGAAGAGTATATCAATACGCAGATCCGCCTGGGAGAGCAGGAGGAGAAAGTGCTGGAGGCATTGGGAGATCCCAGGCTGATTGCCAGATCCATTGTGGCTGCGGAAAGCGGACGGGCGGCTGACGGGGATTACCGGGAATATGACGGCGGCAGTGAGCGGGAAGTGGATGGCGGCCGCAAGTCCCGGCATTCCTTTAAGGTTACGAAGCTGCCCTCCTGGTCGCTGCCTGTACTGGCTGTGGGTGCCCTGCTGGTGATATTTGCGGTGATCGGACTGATATTTCAGCTGGTACTGCGGGTGTTTACCTGGCTGTGGCCCATAATTTTCATAGCTATAGTCATCATTTTTTTTATCAAATTATTTCGGGACTGGCTGCATTAGCCAATGTATATTTTGAAACGGACAGGACATACTACTGTTGTAACCAAAAACCAACAGGAGGAATGAATCATGTCCAACAACAATAATCAGAACAATAACCAGAACAGCAATTCCAATAACTGCCAGAACGGCTATCAGGACAGCCAGAACGGCTATCAGGACAGCCAGAACGGCTACCAAAACAGCCAGAACAGCTATCAGAACAGCCAGAACAATAACCAGAAGAATAACAACCAGAACAAGCAGAAAAACAACAATTTCTAAGGCTGGTAGTTCAGGATTCCGGGAGAATAGGGGTGTCGCTTTTGCGGCATCCCTATTTACATATGGACAGGAATTATGGTATCATATGTTAAGTGCGTTAAATGCGTTGCATTTAACAGTGACAGAAATCAGGTGGCCTGCGGGTCGGAAACGGAATGGGAAATGAAGCGGTATGAATTGATTGCCCCCTGTCATTTTGGCATGGAGGCAGTGTTAAAAAAGGAAATTGTGGATCTGGGATATGATGTGACCGAGGTGGCGGACGGCCGCATCACCTTTCTGGGGGACGAGGAGGCCCTGTGCCGGGCTAATGTCTTTCTGCGCACGGCGGAGCGGGTGCTGATCAGGGTGGGCCGTTTTACGGCGGAGAGCTATGAGGAGCTTTTTCAGGGCACCAAAGCGCTGCCCTGGGAGGAATATATCCCCCGGGACGGGAAGTTCTGGGTGACGAAAGCGGCCAGCGTCAAGAGTAAGCTTTTCAGTCCCTCCGATATTCAGCGGATCATGAAAAAAGCCATGGTGGAACGCATGAAAGAGCATTACGGTCTGGAGCGGTTCCCGGAGGATGGGGAAGCCTTTCCGGTGCGGGTGTTCCTGATGAAAGATGAGGTGACGGTGGGGCTGGATACCACCGGAGAATCCCTGCATAAACGGGGATACCGGAAGCTGACTGCCAAGGCGCCCATTGCGGAGAATCTGGCGGCGGCGCTGATCCTGCTGACGCCCTGGCATGGGGACCGGATCCTGGTGGATCCTTTCTGCGGCAGCGGTACGATCCCCATTGAGGCGGCGATGATGGCGGCCAATATGGCGCCCGGCATGAATCGGAGCTTTACCGCCCAGGACTGGCCCCATGTGGTCGGAAAAAGGGTCTGGTACGATACGCTGGACGAGGCCCGGGAACTGGTGGATCTGTCAGTGGAGACGGATATCCAGGGCTATGATATGGACGATGCCATGGTGACAATCGCCAGGGAGAATGCCAGGCTGGCAGGCGTGGAGAAGCTGATCCATTTCCAGAGACGGGAGGTGGCGCAGCTGAGTCACCCGAAAAAATACGGATTTATCATCACGAATCCCCCCTATGGGGAGCGGCTGGAGGACAAGGCGGCGCTGCCCGCCCTGTACCGCACCATCGGCGAGCGGTTCCGCAGCCTGGATGACTGGAGCATGTACCTGATCACCGCCTATGAACAGGCGGAGCAGGATATCGGCCGCAAAGCGGACAAAAACCGGAAGATCTATAACGGCATGATGAAGACCTATTATTATCAGTTCCTGGGGCCGAAGCCGCCCCGACGGGGTGGCCGCAATGAATAGCAGGCCGGACTGGAGGGGGATAAAGACCCTGCTTCTGTGGGTGCTGCTCTGCGGCTTCTGTATGGCGGTGATGCTGTGGTGGGCGGCGGGCAAAAGTATTGTGATTGCGGATGCCTCTCCCCGGGAGCAGGAGGAACAAAGCGTCCTGCAGGAGCAGAATGCCCCGGAGCGCTACCGGCTGACGCTGGAGGCAGAAGCGGACAAGGCCCGGCATTTCTGTATTCCTCTGGATCCGGCGATACGGGGGGAACAGATCAGTATCGAAAACCGGTATATGGACCGCCAGCTGTGGATCTATATTCAGGGCGCCCGGGCAGCGGATTATCTGGATTATGTGATTACCGGAGATCTGTCCTCCCTGGTGGGGGGCTGGGCCCAGCAGCAGGGAGAGACGACTGTTTTAAAGCTGCAGATGAATACGGTGCAGGAATACAGCAGCCTGATGGAGGAGAACTGCCTGTATGTGGAGTATGCCGCACCGGAGGAATGCTATGACCGGATCGTGGTCATTGATCCCAGAGGCGGCGGGGAGGATCCGGGACTGACGGCGGAGGGACGGCAGGAAAAAGAGATCACGCTGCAGATTGCCAAAGCCGTGAAGCGGCTGCTGGAGGGAACGGATATCAAGGCATATTTTACCCGGCTGGAAGATGCGGAGCTCACGGCACAGGACAGGGCCTACCTGGTCAGGGAGGTCAATGCGGATCTGTATGTGGGCATCGGTGTGAACGAGGCTCCGGGGGAGCCGGAGCAGTTCGGCACGGAGGTCTGGTATAACGGGGATTATTTTATTCCGGAGTTCGGCAATCTGCAGCTGGCGGATCTGCTGGAGCGGCAGGTGACGGAAGCTGTGGTGGGCCGTGCCAATGGCCTGCTGCAGGCGGAGGATCCGGTGCTGCAGCAGCTGACCATACCCGGCGCTTTGCTGAAAGCAGGGTATCTGACCCATGAGGACGAGGGGGAGCTGCTGACCCGGGAGGGCTATACGGAAAAAATCGCAGAGGGCATCGTGGCAGCTTTGCAGCAGGCGTTTGCAGAAGGGAAAGAATAAGAAAAGCGGAGGGTATACGGATGAAAATAGAGAAAATTGTATTTGCCACCGGCAATGCGGGTAAGGTCAGGGAGATTCCGGCGATTCTGGCGGATCTGGGACTGGAGGTGGTCTCCATGAAAGAAGCGGGGATCCGGGTGGATATTGAGGAAAACGGCAGTACCTATGAGGAGAATGCCATGATCAAATCCCGGGTAGTGGCGGAGGCGCTGAAAGGGGCAGGGCGGCAGGCCCATACCGTAGTGATGGCCGATGATTCCGGCCTGGAGATCGACTATCTCAACAGGGAGCCCGGGATTTACTCCGCCCGGTACCTGGGGGAGGATACCTCCTACCGGATCAAGAATGCCAACCTGATCAGCCGTCTGGACGGGGTACCGGAGGAGGAGAGAACCGCCAGGTTTGTCTGTGCCATAGGGGCAGTGCTGCCGGACGGGCGGGAGCTCACCAGCCGGGGAGTCATCGAGGGCCGTATCGGCTATGAGGAAAGGGGCAGCAACGGCTTTGGCTATGATCCGATCTTCTATGTGCCGGAATTTGGCTGCACCACGGCGGAACTGACGGAGGAACAGAAGAACCGGGTGAGCCATCGTGGAAATGCCCTGCAGGCCATGAAAGCACAGCTGCTGGAGATGATGAACGAGCAGGAAATTTAGAATAAATGGGGAGGGGCTTTATGGAACAGCCCATGAAAATATTGATTATCAGTGATACGCACAGGAAGAATGAGAATTATTTTATGCTGCTGGAGCGATTGAAGCCTCTGGATATGGTGATCCACTGCGGCGATGCGGAGGGCAGCGAATATGCCATCAGTGAGGCGGCGGACTGTCCGGTGCAGATTGTACTGGGGAATAATGATTTTTTCTCTGCGCTGCCCAAAGAGGTGGAGCTGAATATCGGGGGCTACCGGGTACTGGTGACCCATGGGCATACCCATTATGTATCCATGGGGAACGAGCAGCTGAAAATGGACGCCCGGATGCGGGGGGTGGATGTGGTGATGTACGGACATACCCACCGGCCCTGTCTGGATATTGAGGAGGATCTGGTGACACTGAATCCCGGCAGCCTGTCCTATCCCCGCCAGGAAGGCCACCGGCCCTCCTATGCCCTGATGGAGATTGATGAAGCGGGAGAAGCCAGCTTCCGAATTGAGTATCTGTGAGGCGGAAAAAGAGCGGATGTGATTTGAGGGAAACGGAAAATGTTTGAAAGATGGAAGCAGGCCAGGGAAGCCTTTCCGCAGATTGAGATCCTGACCCGGTGGGAGGGGACGGATTCGGAATTCTATGCGCCCGGAGCGCTGATTCGGGTGACAAACGGCAGGGGGCTGCTGTATGAAAGATTTTCCGAGGAACCCAGGGAAGCAACCTATTGTACCCTGATGTTCCGGGAGCAGCCGCTGTTTCAGTTTCAGGGCAGTGAGTATTACTGCCCCACCTGTGAAAAAATCGTCCGCAGCGGTTATGGGCTGCAGCAGACGGAGGAGTTTCGCAGGGAAAGACTGAATCAGAAGCATCTGTCATTGACGGAAGCCCTGGAGGGCCTGGAACCCCTGCTGGGACTTCTGGAGGATAATGCCTATGTGATATTGGACACGGAGCTGTATCCCACCGACGGAAACGGGCATCTGTTCTGGGAGGTGCCGGACAATGGGGAGTGTCTGCCGGGTTCCTGTCTGTTTTACCGGGGGGATGGCGAGTGGGGGGATTTAAGGCCCCACTTTACGGTGGCTACCCAGTCTCCCGACAGGCTGCAGGAAAGCCGTGTGGAATATTACAGAACCCGTCCGGACTGCCGGGCCGTGGCCTACTATATGGACGGCTATATGACGGCCTTGCTGGACGGGCACCATAAGACCATGGCCGCAGCCTTAGAGCACAGAACGGTAAAAGCTCTGGTGATCATGCCATGCTGGCGCTGGCAGATAAGGCAGGAGGACGGCAGCATCAGGGTGTATGCGGCTGCGGGGGATATGCGTTTTGACTGCGAACGGTATGGGCTGACAGGCAGAAAGACCATTGCCTGGAAAAAAGCGACTTATGAAGAAATGCAGCAGCTGTGGGAGCTGATCCCTGTGGCAGAGCGGGAATTCCCCTATGACGGTGAAGCGTTGGCCGCAGCTTATCCCGGCGCAGAGGAAATGGCGGATATTGACGCCTGCGGAGAGATTACGGAGCAGAGGCTGGATCGCATTGTATCGGGGGAATACATCTGCAGCCGGGAGGAAATCCAGGTGCTGATGAGCGCCATGGGCGGGCTTAGGCATGAGAGGCTTTTTGAACTGGCGGATTATTTTCTGGAGAAAAGTCCCTATCTGTCATGGCAGCGGTTCCATGATGCGGAGACTTTCGGAGCCATCGTCCGGCAGCTGCTGAAGCTTCCCCGCAGTGACAGGCTGGAAGCCTATCTGCTGCAGCTGATGGTGGAGTATGAGGAGGAATACCCTGACGTGACGGACAGGATCCTAGAGTGGCTGTAGGGGTATAAGGCAGTGAAAAAGGGCAGAACCGATTTTCGGGTTCTGCCCTTTCTGACTGCTTACCGGTAGTACTGGGCCTGGGCGGCAAACATTTCCGCATAGATGCCGCCGGGGATATGGGCCAGTTCCTCATGGGTGCCGTACTCCAGGATCTTTCCCTCGGAAAACAC